>NZ_DBMACV010000056.1:0-23468 GCF_057861905.1 Phocaeicola sp.
GTTAATTTGTAATTAATTGTTTGTCAGACTTAAATATACAAAATAATTCGGTGATTACCAACTTTTAAAGATACTTTCTTATCCCGAACTCACGTAATTATATAGCTCATGGATGGTATATGATGTAAATGAATTGTTTATGCGTTCGTTGACGACAACTCAGGATTATTATTTCTGTGTAGAAGCATTCAATGAGAATGGAGTAGCCGAGCGTTCAGAAATTGTGCATTGCAGATAAAGGTAAAAAGATAGAGATCTGTTTTTGATTGAGAGTCATCTGTGGTAAAAACGGCTGCAGGTGGCTTTTCTTTTTATCTTAAAATCTGTAAGTCGGATAGGGGGATTGACTGAAATCGTGTATCTTTGTACTTAAATTTTTATATAAACTCCGATGAGACTGGTACTACTGAAAATATCTTTGCTGTCGTTGTTTCTCTATGCTATTCCGGCCTGGGGAGCTGATTTCATTCCTGCTATAACGAATTATACTGTGAAAGATTATAGAGGTGGACACCAAAACTGGGCATGTGCACAAGGGGATGATGGAGTCATGTATTTTGGCAATAATAACGGATTACTTGTGTATGATGGTTTTTCCTGGGAACTTTATAAGGTACCGGGAGGATATATCGTCCGTTCTGTATTTGTAGACAAGGATAAAGTTTATATCGGCTCATTCGAAGAGTTTGGTTATTTCTCCCGTGGGGTGACAGGGAAAATGGAGTATCACTCTTTAAGTGAACAGCTAAAGGATGAAATTACTCCTAATGATGAAATCTGGCATATTGTACGGCTGGGAGAAAAAATCTATTTTCAGTCGTTTACCTGCTGGTATGCTTTTGATGGGAAGAATGTGAGCAGTATGAACCGGAAAACTGGTATCCGTCCGTTGTATTTTTATACCTGTCATAAACGGGTATATGCGCAGATGATTGACGGTGGCTTTTATGAGTTTGATGGAAATCGCTTTCATCTTTTGCTGGATAGGGTTGCTGTTGGCAATGATAATGTAGTTTCCATACTTCCAGATGGAAAGGAAGGCATGATATTGCTGACGGTCGATCATGGGCTATTTTCCTATCGGGACGGAGTCGCTTCGGCATTACATACGGATATTGACAAGCAATTGAACTGGGCAAAAGGGAATCGTGCAGTCATGCTGGGAGATTCTATACTTGTGGTCGGTACCATTCTGGATGGTATTTATGGCTTAAATAAGGATGGGCATCTGCTTTGGCATCTTAGTCGTGATAATCAGCTGAATAATAATTCTGTGATGGGACTGTTCTGTAATAATGAGAATAATCTGTGGGCAGCACTGGATGATGGAATTTCTTTTGTACATACCAATACTTCGGTTACACTGTTAACTCCTTCTGTAAAAGACTTGAGTATAGGAATGGTATACGGTGTAGAAAGAGTTGGAGAAAAAATATATCTGGCAACCAATCAGGGGGCTTATGAGTATAATCAGCATACCCGGGAAATTCGGTTACTTCCTCATACTGCTGGACAGAACTGGTATGTCAAGCAAATTGATTCACAGATTTTTATTGGTAATGATGCTTCTACGATGCTTGTTGGAAAATATGGGGATATACAGGCGGTTCCGGGAACTCTGAATAGTACGTGTATTGTAAAGGCTTCTATCAATGGGCAAGATGTACTGGTGGAGGCTTCGTATGCAGAATTGCGAATCTGGAAAAAGAAAGAAGGAATCTGGTATTTGTCGCATAACGTGAAAGATTTCTATGCGCCGATCAAGTCGCTGGAAGTGGATGGAACGGGGGTTATATGGGCTTCACACATGTATAACGGGCTTTATCGCATCAAGTTGGACGATGATTTGTATCGTATTAAAGATATTGAGCATATTCATACTCTCGGTGGAAAGAAGACATCGGGCAAAATTCATGTAATGAAAATCAGAGGGCGTATTGTATTTTCCAGTGTTGAGGGGTATTTTATGTACGATGACATCGATCGTAAGATAAAGCCTTATGAACAGTTGAATAATTCAGTTCCGTTTTTAATGGATGCGCATACAGCTGTAGATGTGCATAACAATGAAATGCTTTGGCTGATGAATTCGCATGAATATGTGCTTTTGGCATATCATGAAGGTAAGTTCATAATTAAGCGTCGTATACCAGTAGAAATGTTCAACTCTCCTTGTATTGAAGGGAATAATAAAATTTATGTAGATGGAAATAATTGTTATCTGAATTTGAATAATAGCATTGCTTGTTTGCGGCTAAACGAACAATCTGTCACACAGCATAATTTGTCGGGCCTGCAAATTCGTCGTGTTCTGGCATCTTCTTCTTTTGGTAAGGAACTGGCTCTGAATGTCACACAAAAGGTGTCTGTGGCAAGTGACTGTCGTGATATTTCGGTCTTGCTCTCTTATCCGTGTTATGATCAGCCGGCTATTCGTTTCAAGTTTAAGTTGCAATCCGGTCATCAGATATTATCAGAAGAATCTGCATTTCCGTCTGTACATTTTGGAAGCCTTGAATTCGGATCGTATACATTATGGGCTGGAGTGTATAGTGATGACGGACGTTTGCTGGATGAAACGAAGTATGAATTCGTCATTAATAGACCTTTGTGGATGTCTTATCCGATGTTGTTGCTGTATGTCTTGTTTTTGTCTGGATTGGTTTATGGAGTCGCTCGATGGAGAGGAAAGGCTGTTGCAGAAAAGAAGCGAAAGGAATATGAAGCACACAAGATTGAACAGAATATTAAATTGAGTGAACAGCAGCGGTTAATTGCAGAGCAGCAGAAAAAATTATTGGAAGCTGAATTGTCATTGAAAGGAAAGGAACTGGCAAGTATGGCATTGGGTACGTTTGCCAAGCAGGAAATGTTGGAAAAGTTACGCACTGTAGTACAAGAGCAGTTGGCAAAATCACAATGTGGGCGTAAGAATATGGAACTGGTGCTGAAGCTGATTAACGAGAACATCGCCGGAGAGGATTCTTGGGAAGTTTTTCAGCAGAATTTTGATTTGATTCACCAGCGTTTTTTCCGTACCTTGCGTGAGCGTTATCCCAATTTGACAGCAACCGATTTGCGTTTTTGTGCCTTTTTGCGTTTGAACCTTTCAACGAAAGATATTGCTCAAATGACAAACCTTACCATTCGGGGTGTTGAGGCTGCAAGATATCGTATCAGGAAGCGGATGGAAGTTCCAGACGGAGTAAGTCTTGTTGATTTTCTTATAGAATTAAAGTAATTTATAAATATCTGAAAATGAATGGATATTATTTTGAAAAAGTAGTAAAAAAGTAGTATTTAAAGTGTCCAAAGTAGTAACGTCGTATTACTTTTTTTGTGAATCGTTAAGTTTATGTTCACCTTTGCCACCGTTTTTTGAATCATAACTTTAATCAATTCATGAAAAAACAATTAGTATTCATTCTGATGTCATTATTGTTCGTTGCTACAACTTATGCACAACGAACGGTAACGGTTCAAGGTGTCGTAACCGACGCTAACTTTAACGAACCTGTAATTGGTGCTAATATTTTAGTGAAAGGCACAACGCTCGGTACCATCTGTGATGTGGATGGTAAGTATCTTCTTGAAAATGTTCCTGCAAATGGAACTTTGGTCTTTAGTTTTATTGGTATGAAAACCGTTGAAGTGAAAGTAGACGGAAAGAAAACCATCAATGTCGAACTCTCGGACGATGTACAGAAATTGGAAGATGTAGTTGTTATTGGTTATGGTACCAGTAAGGCAAAAGACTTGACGGCTCCTATATCGGTTGTAAAAAGTGATCAGATTGCTTCGCAGGCAACCACTTCACCTATGTCGGCTTTACAGGGAAAAGTTCCTGGCATGAATGTCGTGGCATCGGGTACTCCGGGAAGCGGTCCTAAAGTTACCATTCGTGGTTTAGGGTCATTTGGCGACACTTCTCCCCTTTATGTAGTAGACGGCATGTTCTACGATAATATCAATTTCTTGAACAATTCCGATATACAGGAAATCTCTGTATTGAAAGATGCATCTGCTGCTGCCATCTATGGTGTGCGTGCAGCAAATGGAGTTGTAATTATTACTACCAAGAAAGGTAAACGCAATACGAAAGCACGGATTACCTACAATGGTTATGTAGGTGTACAGACTGCTACCAATGTGCTTGATATGGCTAATTCTCACGAGTATGCAACTTTATTGCTTGAGGCAAATCGTGAGGCTTATGATCCATTGATTAAGTCGTCTATCGAAAAGTTTGGTGGTGATTATGATTCGTTGACATTTGGTGCAGATACCGACTGGTATGACGAATTGTTGCGTCCTGCCTTGATGACTAATCATGGAGTCGATATCAGTGGCGGTAGTGAGAAAGCAACTTATGCAGTAGGTATCAACTATCTGTATCAGAATGGTATCATGGATACACGTAATGATTACAATCGTTTGAACTTCCGTGCGAACTTTGATTTTGAAGCAACCGACTGGTTGAAGGTTGGAAGTAACATTGTAATCAGTAACTCGGAACAGTATAATCCTGAAAACTCAGCCTGGCTGGCTGCATACAATATGCCTTCATTACTTCCGGTATATGATTATACTCGTTCGGATGATGAGGCTTTTCCTGAAAAGTTTGCTTCTCCTCAGCAAATAGGGCTTACTAATAACTTCTCAAATCCGGTTGCTATTGCCAAATACAATAACAATAGCCTGAACGAGAATTTTCAGGTAATGGCTAACTTTTTCGCTGAGTTGAGCTTAATTCCTAATAAGTTGAAGTTTAAGACCAGCTATAGTCAGGACTTCTCTTTGATAAGAGGACGTGTATACGTACAGCCTTATCTGGTGAGTTCATTGCAACAGAACTCTGAATCAAGATTGACCAAGACAGACACAAACTATTATAATTACATTTGGGATAATACATTGACTTATACAGACTCTTGGGGTAGTCATAACCTGAATGTCTTGCTGGGACAATCTGCACGTCAGGAGCAGATGCGTAAGCTGGAAGGAAAAGCAAGCAATGTTCCCGGAGATTATGATGAGTATTTATACCTTACTCAAGGTAACTCTACTGGACGTGAAGTAAGTGATGATGGTTCTTGCTATCGTGGATTATCTTATTTTGCTCGTGCAAGTTATGATTATGCTGGAAAATATTTGTTGTCTTTGACAATGCGTGCTGATGGTAGTTCCAAGTATCAAAATAAATGGGGATATTTCCCTTCTGTTGGAGCTGCTTGGGTTATGAGTGACGAGAACTTCTTTAAGAAACAGGAGGTAATCGACTATTTAAAGGTTCGTGCAAGTTGGGGACAACTTGGTAATGACCATGTTTCTGCAAGTGATGGTTTTGCTTCTATTACTACCGGAACTTCTGCTTCGGGTGTATTCGGTAATACGACATTGCCTGGATTCCAGAATACAAGTTATTTCAGTTGGTTGGGCTGGGAAAAGGTAGAAGAGTTTAACGCCGGTGTAAACTTTGCTTTATTAGACAGCCGTTTGAACGTGGATGTGGATTACTATAACCGTATCACTAAAAATGCTGTTATCAGTACAACCTTGCCTTTCAGTACACAGACTTTGGCAGGTAATAATGGAGAAATACGAAACAGTGGTTTTGATATCCAGCTGAATTGGAGTGATAAAATAGGTAAGGATTTCAGTTATTATGCCGGAGTTAACCTGTCTACTCTGCGTAATCGTGTAAAGAGTCTGAATGGTGCTCCTTATATTTATGGTGGTAGTGCAGAAAGCCGTACCATTAATCTGGTGGGCGAAGAAATGCAGTCGTATTACGGATATAAAGTGTTGGGAGTATATCAGAATCAGGCTCAGATTGATGCTGATCCGATAGCTAAGGCTAATGGATTGGAACCAGGAGATTTCATTTATGAGGATGTGAACAACGACCAGGTGATTGATGATAAGGACCGTCAGATCTTAGGATCGAATATACCGACACTGACTTATAGTTTCAATTTAGGTTTCCAATATAAGAATCTGGAATTCTCTTTGTCAACATTCGGACAGGCAGGAAATGAAATTTATAACCGTAAGCGTGCCGTACGTTATACTCAGGCTAACTTCAACTTCGATAAGGATTTCTATGATAACCGTTGGACGGGTGAAGGTTCTACCAATTCATATCCTTCGGCAAAAGGTATGTTGAAGGCTTGGAATAACAGTCATACCAACTCCTTCTTTGTGGAAAAAGGAAATTTCTTCCGCATACAGAATGTCATGCTGGCATACAATTTCCGTAATATCCATATGGGAAGTTACACATTGCCGGGTGTAAAAGTAAGTTTGACTGCCGACCGTCCGTTTACTTACTTTACTTCGAACGGATTTACTCCTGAAATTAGCCAGAGCTATGGTTGGGACGAGGGTGTTTACCCGCTGGCTGCCACTTATACTTTTGGTTTGACTATCGATTTCTAACAAATTGCTAAACACGCTGATTTATGAAAAGTATTAAGATAAAAAATATATTACTGTGTGCGTTTGCTGCCACAACATTATTATCCTCCTGTTCCGATTATTTGGATAAATTGCCGGAGAATAAGGTGGATGAAGAAAAGGTTGATTATACAAACCTGAATAATATGTATCAGCCGGTATCTGGCGTTTATGCAAAGTTACGCCAGAGAGGTTCTCACTGGATTGTATGGGGAGCGACAGTTGTCCGTGACGATGATGTTTCTACAGGTCGAATTGACGACCAGGCAGACTTGGTTGCTATCGATCAAAATTATACTTATAATGCCGGCTTTTGGGGAACAAACGAGGCATGGATGGTTTATTATGACATCATTAAGGTGGCAAATGCTGCACTGGAAGCTCTCGACGGTTATGCTGCCAACATCGTTTCGGATGCAGATGAAAAACGTTATGAAGAATATACAGGCGAAGTAAAATTTATCCGTGCTTATTGCTACTATCGTCTGACAGAATTGTTTGGCCCTGTTACCATTTTGCGTGACAATAAGCAGACCGATATGACTCGTTCTACGGTAAATGCTGTATATCGCTATATATTAAGCGATTTGGAATATTCTATGACATATTTGCCCCGTATCCGTCCGAACGAATATACCGACCGTATCGGAGCTGTTTCTTTGTTTACTGCTGAAATGCTGGCTGCTAAGGTTTATATGGAACAGGAGAACTGGTCGAAAGTTGAGCTACTGACAGATGATATTATCGGAAGTAAAAAGTTCTCTTTATACAGTGATTTTAATAACTTGTTTAAAATCCCCGGTAAACTCTGTGATGAATCTTTGTTCGAAATGCAGTTTACCGATTTTGGCAATGGCTCGGGAGAAGTTGTAGTACCGGACAGTTGGTTTGTATTCCAGGGACCTTTGAATGATGGTAATATTTCAGGATGGGGCTTTATCAGTCCGACAAAAGCTTTCCGTCAGTGGGCAGCCGAACGTGGTGAAACCGTTCGTGCTACTACAACCTTCCTGATGGCAGGTGAAACGACTCAAGAAGGTGATTTCATCAAGGCACCGGCCAGTAGTGTTGCACCGGATTGTTTCAATGGAAAGGCTTATACTCCATCGAATCAGATGACTGAAGGACGTACAGAGTATGGAACAAATAATAATATCCGTGTATTCCGTTATGCAGAAGTGCTTTTAATGAATGCAGAGGCAAAAGTGCGTCAGAATAAGGATGGTGATGATCCGTTTAATCAGGTTCGTAAGCGTGCAGCAATGCCTGAGCTGGAGGATGTGACACTTGATCAGATTATGGATGAACGTCGTATGGAACTTGCACTGGAATGGGGTGAACGGTACAATGATTTGCGCCGTACAGGTAAGTTAAGTGAAGTCCTGGGACCTTTGGGATGGACTGCTGGAAAAGAATACTATCCGGTACCTACAGCTCAGATAGATATCTCTTCGACGTTGGCGAATGAGCCGAAAGATGAATAAAGGTTAATAGTTTTTTAGAAGGTAACTTTCGGGAGCTAACGTGTGATATATACGTGATGCTCCTGAAAGGATTGTTACAATTATCTGTAAATACTTATGTGGAAATATTTTTATGGCTTGTGTGTATTGTTTATGCTTTCATGCACATCGGCTAAAAAAGGTGAAAACCTAAGCATTACCGAACAAACAATTGCTCGTCCGGATTCTTTCCCATCGGATAGCGCAATGTTGGATTATATACAGAAAGTACATTTCAATTATATGTGGGATGGAGCGGAGAAAACATCTGGTCTTGCTCCTGAACGTATTCATCTGGATGGAAGTTATCCTCAGAATGATTCATCTGTAGTTACTACGGGAGGTAGTGGATTTGGTATTGCTGGTGTCTTGGTTGCTATCGATAGAAAGTTTATTTCTCGTGAAGATGGTGTGGAACGCTTGCATAAAATTGTCGATTATCTGACTCGTGCTGACCGCTTTCATGGAGTTTGGCCTCACTGGCTTGACGGTCCGACAGGAAAAGTGAAACCTTTTGGTATGAAAGATGATGGTGGCGATTTGGTAGAAAGCTGTTTTGTAATGCAAAGTTTGCTTTGTGTTCGCCAGTATTTTGAAAATGGAAACCCAAAAGAAAAAGAACTTTGTGAGAAAATTAATAAATTGTGGCATGAAATGGAATTTGACTGGTATCAGAACGGTAAGGATGTTATCTACTGGCACTGGTCGCCCAATTACGGCTGGGAAATGAACTTTCCTCTTGAAGGCTACAATGAAGCTTTGATCGTTTATGTGTTGGCTGCATCTTCTCCAACACATCCGGTTCCTGCTTCTGCTTATCATAATGGATGGGCACGAGGAGGAGATATCAAGACATCGGCTGCTCCTTATGGGTTACCTCTGGAGTTGAAACATAATGGAGCCGAGGAGCTGGGAGGTCCGCTGTTTTGGGCACATTATTCTTATATCGGATTGGATCCACGCAAAATAAAAGACCGTTATGCTGATTATTGGAATGTTGTACGGAATCATGCTCTATCTGATTATCGGTATTGTGTGGAAAATCCGAAAGGTTATAAGGGTTATGGTGAAAACTGCTGGGGACTGACTGCCAGTTATTCTGTGAATGGCTATGCGGCACATTGTCCGGGTGACAATGATCTGGGTGTAATTACTCCTACAGCTGCTTTATCGAGTTTCCCGTATACTCCTGAAGAATCGATGCGTGCCTTGAAATATTTCTATTCAAAGGGTAATGCTATTTGGGGTACGTATGGTTTTTATGATGCATTCTCGGAAACGGATAACTGGACGGTACCGCATTATCTTGCTATAGATCAGTGTACGATTGCTCCAATGATAGAAAATTATCGTACCGGATTACTCTGGAACTTGTTTATGAGTTGTCCTGAAATTCAGGAAGGACTGAAAAATTTAGGTTTTGAAGTTAAAAAGTGATTTATTTTTAATTAGAAAGAGATAATGAAAAAGACAACATTCCTTTTAGTGACTTCTTTGTGTATGTCGGCTACACTTTTTGCCGGAAACAAAAAATCACTGTTGCCTAAAGATGAAGGTAATATGGATAAGTTTGTGACCGAACTGATGAGTAAAATGACTCTTCAGGAAAAATTAGGTCAGTTAAACTTGCCTGTAACTGGTAATATTACGACAGGTCAGGCTAAGAGTAGTGATGTAGCCGGAAAAATCAGTCGAGGAGAAGTCGGAGGCTTGTTCAACCTGAAAGGGGTGAAAGCTATTCGTGAAATGCAGGAACTGGCTGTTGAAAAAAGCCGTTTGGGTATTCCATTGCTTTTTGGTATGGATGTGATTCATGGATATGAAACTATATTCCCTATACCTTTGGCACTTTCTTGTACTTGGGATATGGAGGCTATCGAGAAGTCGGCTCGTATTGCAGCTGTAGAGGCAAGTGCTGATGGTATTTGTTGGACTTTCAGTCCGATGGTGGATATTTGCCGTGATGCTCGTTGGGGACGTGTTTCAGAAGGTAATGGAGAAGATCCTTATCTGGAAGCTGAAATTGCCAAAGCAATGGTTAAAGGCTACCAGGGAGAAAAAATGGAAAAGAATGATGAGGTTATGGCATGTGTGAAACACTTTGCCTTGTATGGTGCCATTGAGGCCGGACGTGACTATAATACGGTCGACATGAGCCGTAACCGGATGTTTAATGAGTATTTTCCTCCTTATAAAGCTGCTGCTGAGGCGGGAGCTGGTAGCTTCATGAGTTCGTTTAATGAAGTAGATGGAGTTCCTGCTACTGCTAACCGCTGGCTGATGACGGATGTTTTGCGTAAACAGTGGGGATTTGATGGTTTCGTTGTTACCGATTATACGGCAATAGCTGAAATGGTGGATCATGGAATCGGAGATTTGCAGGAAGTATCTGCGCGTGCACTGAAGGCTGGAACCGATATGGATATGGTTGCTGATGGCTTTATCGGAACATTGGAAAAATCTTTGAAAGAAGGTAAAGTCAGCATGCAGGACATTGATACAGCTTGTCGCCGGATGCTGGAGGCAAAATATAAGCTGGGTCTGTTTAAGGATCCCTATAAATATTGTGACCTGAATCGTCCGGCTAAAGATATTTATAATGCAGAACACCGCACTGAGGCACGTCGTATCGCTACCGAATCGTTCGTATTGTTGAAGAATGAAAATAATTTGTTGCCTTTGCAGAAAAAAGGTAATATCGCATTAATCGGTCCGTTAGCCGATACACGTACTAATATGCCAGGTACATGGAGTGTTGCTGCAACTCCGCAACGTTACAGTACGCTGCTCGAAGGATTGAAAAAAGCAGTGGGTAATCAGGCGAATGTACTTTATGCACAAGGTAGTAATTTGATGTACGATGCGGATTATCAGACTCGTGCTACCATGTTCGGTCGGGAAATTCCTCGTGGCAATGATAAGGAATTACTGGACGAAGCCTTGCGTGTTGCTTCACAGGCTGATGTCATTGTAGCCGCATTGGGAGAATCTTCTGAAATGAGTGGTGAATGCAGCAGTCGTACAAACCTGGAAATGCCGGATGCACAGCGTGACTTGCTGGATGCTTTGTTGAAAACAGGTAAGCCTGTTGTGCTGGTTCATTTTGCGGGCCGTCCAACAGTCATGACTTGGGAACAGCAGCACGTTCCGTCTATTTTGAACGTCTGGTTTGGCGGAAGTGAGTCGGCCGATGCGATATGCGATGTTTTGTTTGGCGATGTTTGTCCGAGTGGAAAACTTACAGCAAGCTTTCCACAGAACGTGGGTCAGTTGCCTATGAATTACAACCATAAGAACACAGGTCGTCCGTTGGCTAAAGGCAAATGGTTTGAAAAGTTCCGCAGCAATTATATTGATGTATCGAACGATCCTTTATATCCATTCGGATTTGGTTTGAGCTATACAACATTTGCTTATTCCGACATGCAGTTGAGTGCTGATTCCATGAACAAACAGAATGGGGAACTGACTGCTTCTATCACGGTTACCAATACGGGAAATTATGATGCAGATGAAGTTGTTCAGTTGTACATTCGTGATTTGGTAGGAAGTATTACTCGTCCGGTGAAAGAATTGAAAGGTTTCCAGCGTATACATTTAAAGAAAGGAGAAAGCAAGAAAGTATCTTTCAAGATAACTCCGGAACTACTTAAATTCTATGATTACGATTTGAATTACGTTTGTGAACCGGGAGATTTTAATGTAATGATTGGTCCGAACAGCGAAGATGTGTCGACATTGAAATTTACCGTAACAGAATAATAAATAGCAAAAAGAGTTCATCCTTGGGGGGTGAACTCTTTTTGTTTTACTTTATCGGACCATGTGAATGGTCACTTCTCTTTTAGCCTGATTGACAGACTAAGTGAGACCCTTATTTATAAGATTGTTTGTAGATGTTCAATACTTCTTCGTCTGTAAGCGGACGTGGATCTAAGGTAAACAGACCACCCATTGTATCGCGTGCATTCTGAACCATTTTCGGAAGATCCTCCTCTTTCAATCCCCATTTGCTTAATTTGATATCGTCTACATGACATTCCTTTTTCATGCGTACCAGCGCATCGATGAAGTCGCTTGGACGATTACTCTTCTGCTGTGTCATGATATCCGCCATTTTCATGTAACGCTTCATGCAGTCATTACGGAATGTTTCAAAATAAGCTTCACTCAGCGCAATTAATCCGGCTCCATGAGGTAATTCAGGATAGAAAGCACTCATGGCATGTTCCATAGAATGTTCGGAAGTACAGCTGGATGTAGCTTCTACCAGTCCGGCAAGTGTGCTGGCCCATGCTACTTTAGCACGTGCTTTTAAGTTCTTGCCGTCGTTTACGGCTACAGGAAGGTATTTGTAGAGTAAGCGGATAGCTTCCAATACATAAAGATCACTGATTGGAGTTGCACAGTTGGCAATGAATCCTTCAGCAGCATGGAAGAAAGCATCGAATCCTTGATAAGCTGTTAGATGTGCAGGGATGGAAACCATTAATTCCGGATCGATGATGGAAAGAGTTGGGAAAGTAAGCGGGCAGCCAAAGCCTATTTTTTCTTGTTTTTCTTCGTTGGTAATTACAGCCCACGGATCAACTTCTGTTCCTGTTCCTGCCGTAGTAGGAATGGCAACAATGGGAAGTGCTTTGGTAACTGGGCGTCCTTTGCCGGTTCCACCTGTTACGTAGTTCCAGAAATCTCCGTCATTGCATGCCATAACGGCAATAGCCTTGGCGGAATCTATGGTACTACCTCCACCTAATCCGATAATAAAGTCACAACCTTGTTCGCGACAGATAGCGGCAGCTTCCATTACATGCGATTTAATAGGATTGGGTAGAATTTTATCGTAAACGATAGATGCGACATCATTCTCTGTCAAGAAGCTGGTTACTTTATCTAAATATCCGTATTTTTTCATCGAAGTACCGCCTGAAATGATAATCATAGCTTTCTTTCCCGGAAGTATTTCTGTTGCTAACTTCTTTATCTCACCACATCCGAACAAGATTCTTGTTGGAATGTGCAAACTGAAAACAGGATTTGCGTTCATAATATTCACGTATTTAAAGTTTGTGTATTTCAAATATAGGTAATAATATGGTATATTGTGTATTAGAAATGTTAAATTTTACATATTTGACATATATGCATACATCGATGACATATGTATATACATATAAAATTTTTTATATAATTCACATCACTTGATAGTTGACATGATTGTCTGAGATGGATATATATTTATGGCGTGGTAATATTACCTTTGTACACGTTCGGATAGAACGTTAAATAAAGGTAAGTTTATGAAAAAATATATTTTAATAATGAGTATTGGAGTTCTGTTCTTTCTATGCGGATGTCATAGAGAGAAATCCAATATCGATTTTTCGGATCATGCTGCAACTTTATTAGATAGTACACTGGCATACTATAAAGTTCCTGACCGGAATTTATTTTATGAAACGTTTCCTAAGCGTGACGGTGATCTGGTAACCTATTTGGCAGGAGCTGATACTATACGCAAAAATAGGGTAGCTTATTTATGGCCTACTTCAGGAATGTTTTCTGCTCTAAATGCTTTATTGGAAACTACAGGAAACCAGAAATACGAGCAGATGATTCAATCTGTGATTTTACCGGGACTTGAATGCTATTATGATTCATTGCGTGTGCCTGCTTGTTATCAGTCTTATCTTACAGAAAGTGGAAAGGCGGATCGTTTTTATGATGATAATCTTTGGTTGGGATTGGATTTTCTGGATTTATACAAACAAACAGGTGATAGCGCCTGTTTAGCTTTAGCTCGAAATATTTGGAGTTTTATAGAAAGTGGTTGTGATTCTATTTTGGGAGGTGGAGTTTATTGGTGCGAACAAAAAAAGGAATCGAAGAATACTTGTTCGAATGCTCCGGCTGTAGTACTGGCTTTGAAGTTATATTCTGTAACGAAGGAGAAGCATTTTTTCGAGATGGGTCAGAAGTTGTATGATTGGACAAAGGAGAAGTTGCAGGATCCTTCCGATTACCTTTATTATGATAATCTAACATTGGATGGTCAGGTAAATAAAACCAAGTTTCCATATAATGCGGGACAAATGTTGCAAGCTTCCGTCTTATTATATAATCTGACAAAGCAGAATTCTTATTTGGAGGAAGCACAACGGTTGGCTTCGGCTTGTAGCCAGTATTTTTTTGAAAATTTTGTGTCGGATGACAAGAAGTCGTTTAGGGCAATAAAAAATGGTAATATTTGGTTTGTAGCTATTATGTTGAGAGGATTTGAAGAACTTTATAAAGTGGATCATAATCCTGTTTATTTGAATGATTTTAGGAATACCTTGCAATATATGTGGGCACATAATGCTAATCATAATAGACTGTTTGAAGATGATTGCTTTGTGGAAAAGAAAAATGAAAATAAGGAAACAAAGTGGTTGCTTACTCAGGCTGCGATGATAGAAATGTATGCAAGACTGGCAAGAATAAAATAAATATATTATAAAAAAATAGTTATGAAAAACACGATTAGTTTGAAAAGTGTATTGTTGTGTACGCTTATGGGAGCTAGTTTCATTGCAGAGGATGGTTATGCTTCTTCGTTGGCAGAAGTACTTCCTGTGGCTGTACGTGAAAGTACTCAACAATATGTGTCGCAACGTCCAGAGTTTTCTAAGCGCTTGTTTCATTCAAAAGCTGTTGAGGCTAAGATACAAGAAGTAAAGGAATTATTGACCAATCCTTATTTAAGATGGATGTTTGAAAATTGCTTTCCCAATACTCTTGATACGACTGTACATTATCGTACGCAAGATGGTGATGATGATACATTCGTATATACAGGTGATATTCATGCCATGTGGTTGCGCGACTCTGGAGCCCAAGTGTGGCCCTATGTAGATTTTGCTAATGAGGATCCAGAACTGAAAAAGATGTTACGAGGTGTGATCCTTCGCCAATGGAAATGTATCAATATTGATCCTTATGCGAATGGCTTTAATGATGGTCCGGTTGGGGGAGAATGGATGAGTGATAAAACGGATATGAAGCCTGAGCTTCATGAACGTAAATGGGAAATAGACTCTTTGTGCTATCCTTTGCGTCTGGCTTATCACTACTGGAAGGTTACGGGTGATACTTCTGTTTTTGGCGATTTATGGATGACAGCAATTCAAAATATATTGTCTACATTCAAAGACCAGCAACGTAAAGATGGGCGTGGCTCATATTCTTTCCAAAGAAAAACGGAACGTGCCTTGGATACTATGACGAATGATGGATGGGGAAATCCAGTGAAGCCTGTAGGTTTGATTGCTTCTTCTTTCCGTCCTTCTGATGATGCTTCTACTTTCCAGTTCCTTATTCCCTCTAATTTCTTTGCTGTAACTTCGTTAAGGAAAGCAGCCGAAATATTAGAGCAGGTTAATAAAAAAACGGATTTGGCTAAACAATGTACAGACTTGGCTAATGAAGTTGAAGGTGCTTTGAAAAAATACGCAATCTATAATCATCCTAAGTATGGAAAGATTTACGCTTATGAAGTGGACGGATTTGGGAACTATCTGTTGATGGATGATGCGAATGTTCCTAGTTTGCTTGCAATGCCTTATTTGGGCGATGTAGATATAAATGATCCTATTTATCAGAATACTCGTCGTTTTGTCTGGAGTGAAGATAATCCTTACTTCTTTAAAGGGAAAGCGGGTGAAGGTATAGGTGGTCCTCACATTGGTTATGATATGGTATGGCCTATGAGTATCATGATGAAAGCTTTTACTAGTCAGGATGATAATGAAATTCAGTCGTGCGTAAAAATGTTAATGAGTACGGACGCTGGTACAGGTTTTATGCATGAGTCTTTCCATAAAGATAATGCAGAAAAGTTTACGCGTCCTTGGTTTGCATGGCAGAATACGTTGTTTGGAGAATTGATTCTGAAACTCATTGCTGATGGAAAATTGGATGTATTGAATGGCATAAAGTGATAAGATAAATTGGTGTATTTTTCTCTTATTTGTCTTATATCTAAAGCATTATATAATATGCATAACTTTAAATCAATAAAAATGAATACTAATTTAAAAATGTTAGCTGCTCTGGCGGCCATTACATTAACCTCTTCTGCTACTACTCTTTATGCTACAGAGAGTAGTTCTGCAGCAGTATCACAACAGGCTGCGATGACAGTCAGAGGAAATGTAAAGGATGTAAATGGAGAGCCGTTGATAGGAGTCAGCATTTCTGTGAAAGGTAGGTCGGGACAGGGAACTGTTACCGATATCGATGGTAATTTTACTCTTCAGTGTGAAAAGGGAAGTGTGTTGTCTTTTTCTTACATTGGTTATAAAACAACAGAAATAAAGGTTGCAAATAGATCCGATCTGATGGTAACCTTGAAAGAAGATACCGAACAGCTGGATGAAGTAATCGTAATTGGATATGGTACTACTACTCGTAAAAGTGCAGTGGGATCTGTCAGCCAGGTTAAGTCTGAAGCCATCACCAAGCGTCCTGTTGCAAATGTGACACAAGCTTTGCAGGGTGCAGCTCCGGGTGTTATTGTCCAGCAGACAAGTTATAACCCTAATGATAACAAAACGAACTTTAATATTCGTGGTATCAGTACCCTGAATGATAATAGTCCGTTGATTGTTATTGATGGTATCGTATCTGATAGTGGTAGCTTCAATAAGTTGAACCCTAACGATATCGAGAACATCTCTGTATTGAAGGATGCAGGTACTGCAGCTATTTACGGATCACGTTCGGCAAATGGTGTAATTGTAGTAACTACTAAAACTGGTAAGAAAAATGAAAAGCCGACCGTTCGTTTAAGTGGTTCTGTTGGATGGCAGAATCCTGATATTCTGTTCTCTCCGGTTGCTGGATGGCAGAATGCAACGTTAACCAACTTGGCTTACACCAATGTGGGAAGTGATCCTAAATTCACTCCGGAACAGATTCGTGATTTGGCTGCTCATGAGAGTGAAGAAAGTTGGTTTTACGATCAAATTATGCGCACAGCGTTACAGCAAAATTACAACTTAAGTGTATCTGGAGGTTCTGCCAATACTACTTATATGGTTTCTATGGGATATTTTGATCAGGAAAGTAACTATGTAGGCAATAAAAATTTTGGAGTAGAACGTTATAACTTCCGTACAAATATCAATACAGAAGTGGGGCGCTTTAAATTGAACGCAATTCTGGCATATACGCGTAATAATAGTATCAGTACGACGGGTGGTAGTTTGGAAATTGATGCAGAACGTGTTCCTACTTATTACTATTACAAGATGAAATCGGCAGATGGTCGTTATCTGTTGAATGATATCTTGTCAGAATTTAATCCTCTTGGATCGTTGGAAGCAGGTGGATATAATAAGTATCGTAATAATTATTTGAATGCAAATGTTTCTGCAGAAATGAAGATTATCGACGGCCTTTCTCTGAAGGGAGTTGTGGGAGCAGATGTTATCAACGATACACGTTTTACGAGAAATAATGCTGTAGCATATTATGCAAGTGAAGATGCTACTACTCCAAGACCGGTTAATTGGGCTAACAATAAGTCAAGTAACTGGAATAGTGATGCGTATCTGATCAATACCCAACTGTTGTTGAATTACAATAAAACGTTTGGTAAGCATACAGTAAGTGGATTGTTGGGTGTGACGAACGAATCGTATACTTATACTGCCAATGAAATAGAAAAGAAGTATGTTGATCCTGATTTAGGTATCGCTACAGATACTACTACAGGAGAAGCCGGTAACATTACAGGAAAGACTTCTGTTGATGATACCAACCGTACCAGCCTTACCTCTTTCTTAGGTCGTGTAGGATATTCTTATGCTGATAAGTACTATGGTGAATTTAGTTTCCGTTACGATGGTTCATCTAAATTCCACAAAGATTATCGATGGGGTTTCTTCCCTTCTGTTTCTTTAGGATGGCGTTTGTCTGAAGAGAACTTTATGGATTTCTATAAAGAAAAAGTCGGTGATTTGAAACTGCGTACTTCATTTGGTATCTTGGGTAGCCAGGCTATCGGTACTTATGACCGTTTTACAACTTATACCGTATACGATAATAATTATGCTTATGGTAATTCGGTTGTTTCAGGAACTGGTTTCGCCTTAGGATTGAATGATTTGACATGGGAAAAAACAAAAACATTTAATATTGGTGTTGATGCTTCATTCTTCAAGAATCAGTTGAATGTAACATTCGATTATTTCTACAAACGTACAACTGATATTTTGATGAAGCCTATAGTTCCTACCGTTTTTGGAACAGATATGCCTATGGATAATATTGGTGAGATGCAGAACCAAGGATGGGAAATCGGTATCAATTATAACGTACGCACAGGACAAGTTCAACATGGATTTAGTTTCAATTTAAGTGATTCTTATAATAAGGTCTTAACTTATCCAGGTCACGAACAGATTACAAAAGTTAATGAATTGGAACGTATTATTCGTGAAGGTGTACCTTTGAACTCTTACTATGGTTATAAGACCGATGGTTATTTCCAGAGCTATGAAGAAATTGAAGCTTCTGCTATTCCTGTTGGAGGTAAGGTTCAGCCGGGTGATGTGAAATTTGTAGATAGAAATAATGATGGTGTGATTGACTCAAAAGACCGATACATTTTAGGTAACGCATTCCCGCGGTATACATTCGGATTCACTTATAACTTGTCTTGGAAAGGACTTGATTTCAGTATGTTCTGGCAGGGAGTTGGAAAGCGTGATATGATGTTGCGTGGTGAATTGATTGAACCATTTCATGAAAATTATTCATATAATATATTCAAACATCAGCTGGATTTCTGGACTCCGACAAATACGGATGCAACCTGGCCTCGTCTAGCAGCTCCAGGTTCTGACTCGAATAAAAATAATTATAAAACTGGTTCTGACATGCAGATTCTTGATGGTAAATATATGCGTTTGAAGAATGTTGTAATAGGATATACATTCCCTAAGACTTGGTCAAAAAAGATCGGCATGGAAAAGCTTAGAGTGTATGTAAGTGGCGATAACTTGCTGACATTTAGTAACAATAGCTTTATCGATCCTGAATCTACTGAGTTCGACTCTAAAATGTCAGCCGAAGGCGCAAACAGTGGACGTTCTTATCCGACATTGCGTTATTGTGGCTTTGGTATTGATGTAGAATTTTAATAGTGTGATTTTATGAAATTAAAAACATATATGCTGTATGTTGTAAGTGCAGTATTGCTATTGTCTGCTTGCAATGGCATGGAAAATGTACCTACAAATAAATTTACCGATAACAGTTATTGGACATCGGAGGCAAAAGCACAGAATGTGGTTAATATGGCGTACAGCCAGATGTATGATGCTGGGAAAATGTGGTCGGATGAAAGTTTGAGCGATAATGTAATAGATGGTCGTACGGTAACCGATCAGCGTGCTATTCGTAAGGGACAGGCTACTCCTTCTGTTGGCGTTTTTTCAAGTGAATGGCAAAGTTTGTATGGAGGAATTAAGACTTGTCATGTTTTTCTAGATAAAGTAGACTTGATTCCTAACATGAATCCTTCTGCAAAAGCTCGTATGATAGCAGAAATTCGCTTTATCCGTGCTGCAATTTATTTCCGTCTGGTTAATTTTTATGGTGATATTCCGTTCTTTACAAAGGATATTACATTGGATGAGGCTAATACAATAAGTCGTACTCCTGCTGCTACAGTTTTGCAGTTTATCCATGATGAATTGGAAGATATTAAAGATGATCTGCCAATTAATACTGCTTTATCGGCAGACGAACAGGGTAAAATTACGAAAGGTGCAGTAAGCATGTTGCAGGCACGTGTATACTTGATGGAAGGAAACTGGGATAAAGTAATTACCTATACAGATAATCTGATCAACAATCAGGGTGAATATGGAACTTATGATTTGTTTCCTTCTTACCGTGGATTGTTTGAAGAGGAGAATGAACATAATCAGGAAGTAATCTTGGATCGTTCGTATGTAAAGAAACTTTTGACTTGGGGAGATATGGTCGATATGGCTCCGTTGAGTGTGGGAGGTAGAACAATTAACCGTGTTCCTCAGCAGTCGTTGGTTGATAGCTATATCATGCTGAACGGTAAGAGAATCAATGAAGCTGGTAGTGGTTATACTGCAGATTATCCATATGCAAACAGAGATCCACGTATGACGGCAACAATTGTATACGATGGCTATGATTGGAGTGGTAACGTAAATGATGGTAGTGTAGGAACTGTTATACATGTCGATCCGAGTACTTCAACCACTGTCGATAAGTATGTATATGGTAGTAATAACACAGCTACTGGTTACTATGTACGTAAGTATTATAGTCCACAGGATGCTGGTGATTTGAATTCAGGCCTGAATATCATTACAATGCGTTATGCAGATGTATTGTTAATGTATGCTGAAGCAAAATTCGAGAAAGGTGAATTTACGAAAGATATCTGGGATATGACAATTAAGCGTATCAGAGAAAGAGCTGGATTTACTGATGAGGGTGCATTGGAATATCCTTCTCTTTCTACGGATGATATGAGACAATTAATCCGTAATGAACGTCGTTGTGAATTGGCAATGGAAGGACTGAGATGGTTCGATATCAAGCGTTGGAAAGCTGGTTCAGAATATTTGAATGGTGATGTGAATGGAGCTACTTTTGAAGGTGTTGGCACAATTCGTGTAGACTCTTATAGCTTTAATGAACAAAGAGACTATTTGTGGGCTGTACCTCAGACTCAGATCGACTTGAACCATAATTTGGCTCCAAATAATCCGGGATATGCTAATTGATTAACTTTGAATATTTAAATACTTATAATGATGAAACCAAGATTTTTTTATGTATTTGTAATGTGCTTGACGGTGTTGTTTTCTACGTCATGTACTAAAGATATGGAATATAAGGATGCACAGGTTAGTCCTGTTACTCAACTGTATGAACCTACCGATGGTCAGAGTGTAACATTGGTTGCTTCATCTACCGCTTCACTTTTCTTTGAGTGGGCTGCAGCTAAAGCAGAAGACAGTGGCTCGCCATTGTATGAAGTTGTTTTTGATAAAGTGGATGGTGATTTCTCAAATCCGGTTTATCGTGTTGTTGCCGATAACAATGGAGTTCGTAGTTATGCTACAATTACTCATAAAGTATTGGATAAAATTGGAAAAGCAGCCGGTATTAATGGTGGCGAAACTGGTACTTTAAAATGGACCGTTGTTGCTTCCAGAGGATTAAATTCAGCAATGGCTACTGAATCAAGAACTCTTACTATTACTTGTCTGAAAGGATTTACTGAACTGCCTAATCAGGTTTATTTGACTGGTGAAGCAACTGAAGGTGGAACAGAGATTACAAAAGCAGTACCGTGTTCTATGCCAGATGAATTAGGTGTATTTGAAGTATTTACTAAATTGGAAGAAGGAAAGTCTTATCGACTGGTTGATAATAACTCTGCTGATGCTAAATCTTATTATGTAAATGAAAGTGGCGTTATCATCGAAGGTCAGGGTGAAACAACTGTCAGCAAGGGAGGTATCTATCGTATTGTATTTGACTTTACAACAGCTTCTGTTAAGATGACTGAAATTCAGAGCTTAGGATTCTTCTTCTGTCCAAGTAATGAGGTTACTTTTGAGCTGCCTTATAAAGGCAATGGCGTATTCGAAGGTGAATCTGTCATCGAATTCAAACAGGAAAGTTGGGGTAGAGACCAGCGTTATAAATTCTTGATGACATATGCCGATGGTACAACTCAGATGTGGGGAACTAAGAATACTACAGATAGTGCTCCTGGAGAGGCTGCTGCAGATGATCCATATTTCTATATAACTGAAACGGCTAATAACCAGTGGGATCAGAAATGGAAATTGAACAATGAATTCGATGGAGCTGCCGATGGAGCAAATCCGGGAGCTGTTACTCGAGTTTCTGTTATTTTCTCAGGAGATAATTATACACATCATGTAGAACTTGTTAAGTAATTGAGCTATGAAATATAGGTGGTTATTACTCTTTTTTATTACAGGAATGCTTTTTGCTTCCTGTAGTAAAATTGAAGATGAATATGTATACGATACTGGTTATGCAATAGATTGGAGTGCGGCTGCTGATAGTGCCAGCTCTACTTTACCAGATCGTTTTTGGAATGAGGAAGGATACTTTAATTATCAAAATGATGGTAATGATACTGGATTTCAGTATTGGCCTCAAGCACAAGCTATGGATGTAATTATTGATGCTTACTTGCGTAGCGGAAATGCTAAATATTCAGATCTGTTTACTCCATGGTATGAAGGGATAAAAGTAAAAAATGGAGGTTCCTATTGGAATAATTTTTATGATGATATGGAATGGATTGCCCTTACTATGGTCCGTTTATATGAAACTACTCAAGATGAAAAATACTTGAATACTGCCAAAGAATTATGGGGCTATATTGAAGGTGGCTGGAATGAAGAATATGGCGATGGTGGTGTAGCATGGAGAGCTGACCAGCCATGGAGCAAAAATGCATGTTCAAATGGTCCGGCAGCTTTGTTGGCAATGCGTTTGTATACTGTAACAAAGGATGAAGCCTATAAGAACTGGGGCGTCAAGATTTATGCATGGTTGCGTGAAAATCTGTTTAATAAAGCTACTGGAGCTGTTTATGATAATTTGAACGGTGAAAGTGGAGAAATCAGTACCCTTTCATTAAGTTACAATCAAGGAACTTTCTTGGGAGCTGCTCACGAATTGTATAAGGCTACAGGTGATGCCACTTATTTAAAAGATGCACGTAAAGCTGCTTATTTCTGTATTAGTGATGCGAGTATGATTGATAGTGGAAACAATGTCTTACGTGATGAAGGTGCTGGAGATGGTGGATTTTTCAAAGGCATATTTATGCGCTATTTTGTTAAGTTGATCATGGAGCCTGATTTGGATGAACTTTATCGTAAGAAATTTGAAACTTTCTTTAGTAATAATGCAGATATTTTGTGGCGTAAAGGTGTAAATAAGTTGGATATTTTATTTGGAACCAATTGGACTACATCTGCTCTTGGAACTACCGAGTTGGGCGCACAGACTAGTGGATGTGCTCTTATAGAGGCGAGAGCGTTGTGGGGCAAATAATTGAAGATACTGTGTTTTAAAGATGGTGAGGTATTGAAATCTTGATTTAAATCTCTTTTGTAACTTTTTCTATTTTCATCTTTTGATATAGAAAAAGGTTACAAAGGGGATTTAGTTATTAAACCTGAAAGATAATTTTAAATCGGTAGTTGAAAAGCACTTTGTCTTATGATTGGGAGATAATATTTTTATTCCTTACTGAAAGCAAACAGTGCATATATAAATGGGGTAAAATGTTGCAACTGTTTAATAATCAATGATTTTAACTTATTTGGTAGATGCCATGGAAATGTAGGTTTAAACATTAAACATATGATTGTTTGTTGTCCATATGTATGGTAAGGAGATCTTTATTTTTTATTGTTTACC
>NZ_DBMACV010000057.1:0-22855 GCF_057861905.1 Phocaeicola sp.
ATACACACAAAAAAAGCGCACCAATCATTAACATTCCTTTTGTACTCATACTAACATTTTTTTCATTACTACATCAGTTTCATTAGTTATATTCTTTGCTAACGGATAAGCTAAAAGTTGTAATCCGGCAACTATAACAAGAGCATATTTTAACGCAAAATCTTGCGAAATCCAATAAGCAAGAAATAAGAATAACAACAATCCAAAAGCTCTCCCCATAAACAAACCAAATTCATGGCTTAAAATATAAGCATACTCGTTTCGTTGCTCTATCTTGGCAACGGCATCAATTGTACGCATCATTATTGGAAAATAAGCTAAATCAAATAATGGCTGAAATATCACTTTACATAAAACAAATAAAATAACACCTAGTGCAGAATATAAAATACCATTGCATAAGGTTCCTATAAAAAATAAGACCAGACCACTGACAAATATTTTTATACGATCCTCCGGATGAGCAATACGTCCTAAAACATAGACCAATAGAGCTGTCAATGCTCCACTTATCCCTTGGATAACTCCTAAGATACCTTCATCTCCTACCAACTTTAAGACCAAAATAGCCGGAGCAGTAACCAAAAAGCCTTGTACCATTCCTTTCAACATAGCTAAGCCCAACATTTTCTTCCACAGATTCGTAAAGCGAAAATATAAAAAATTAGTTTCCTGAGGATTTTTAAAATTTCCTTTCCACAATACTACACAAGCTATTAAAGTAACAAAAACAACCCCAAGAGTTACAGCCTGATATGACTTATTAATATCGAAAACAATACCCAAGACCGCTTTCCCATTCATAAGACTAAGAAAAGCTCCTATAACCAAAGGTACACCAATAGACGTTATAGAAAAGAAAAAAGACTCCAATCCAAAAAAGTAATTCCGATTATCATCGTTTGTATTGTTTAAAGCTAACAAATAACGATTTGTCCAAAAAAATCCAGAAGCTGCTCCCATAAAAAAGCCGGCAACTCCCAACTCCACTATACCCAATGACTTAATAGCCATCATTGCGAACATTGATAAACCACTGACAAGAATACCAGCTGAATATAGTGTTTTAACATTATAATAGCGCAACAAGAAACCATTAACAAAAGAAGTCGTAACAATTCCCAAATACATTGTCAATTGGTAAAAAGCGACCATTGTCGGATCACTGGTGTTTCTCATCACATAAGCTCCGACAAAAATCTCAACAACAGGAAGAACTAAGGCATAAAACAAATTAGTTATCAACAAGACCTTCATATTATGCTCCTGTTGCTTGAAAAACAAATATTCTGTTTTTAGCTTATTCATCAGATTCTAACATTTAATATATTAAGAATTTCTTTAACAGACAATTCAGCTTTACAGATAACCTCATCACTTGCACCATAATACATCGTTATTTTATCTCCATTAACTAATTGTCCGTTCGTAAATATTACATTGCCAAAAAATCCTGTCTGTTCGTAAGAAGCTATAGGTTCCATTATCGGTTCCTCACTTCTTGCTAAAACTTTAGACGGATCGTTTAAATCAAGCAATAAAGCACCTAAACAATAACGATGATTAAAGTCTGCACCATGATAAATTTCTAACCAGCCAGCTTCTGTTCTAATTGGAGCAGCTCCAGCTCCAATACGAGCGCAATCCCAAAATCCATCACGCGTTGTAGCTACACATTTATGGTTACCCCAATGACGCAAATCTGGTGACTCAGCAAGCCAAATGTAATTACCTCCTAATTCAGGGCTACTGGGACGATGGAAAGTATAATATTTGCCATTTATCTTTTCTTCAAATAAAGCACAATCTTTATTATGAGGAGGTAAAATCATACCATAATGTTCAAACGTCTTCCAGTCATTTGTATGCATCATTCCTACTCCCACTGCCACAGAAGAAACTTCAGTAAAAGTCAAATAAAATCCATCTTTCATAGAAGCTACACGACAATCTTCTATGCCAAAAGACTCTAATTCCCCTTTCCCAAAAATTGGAGGATATTCAGGCTCATCATGAAAATGAATACCATCTTCACTCGAAACCAAACGAAGATAGGACATTGTCGTCAAATAGTTTTTTCCTCTATAGCCTATTACACGAGGATCAGAAGCATCTAAAGCTGGATCATTTTCAGCAAATGACATTACTTTTATTTTTCCTTGCTCATCATAAATAGGGAAACTAATAACTCCTTCTTGTTGAACAGGACGTTCAGCAACTCTTAAAAGGAGCCATGTCTTACCATTAAACTTAAAAACTCCGGGATTCAACAGACAAGTAATTTCCATTCCATTTATTCCAGCCTTCAAATCTTTAGGAGAAAGTAGCGGATTACCTTCACATCTTTTTGCTATATCCATAGTATTATATTATTTAAATTTTAGGCAAAAGTATAATGGTAGTCACAGGTTTCCGTTCACTATATTCTCAATTAAGTATAGATATGCTGCATAACACAAAATCGAATAGATATTCTTTCCAAAAGAATAAGATAGGCATAAATACATTATATATCAACAACTTATAATAAAAACCAATAGTATACTATAGTATCAGAAAAGTATACTAATAAATATATTCTACCGTTTCAACCTCTTTTCAACAGGATAATATCATAATTATAAATCCATAATAGATTAATTAACATTATATCAAGAAAAATCCCCGACATCTTTTATTCAAAGAAATCGGGGATTACAAAAAACTATGATAACAAATTACATTTCCTTAATGCTGACAGCTACACCTCCACTTGGAGCAAGACGCTGTTTCAACTTTGTTTTGCTTGTTACTTTCTTTGTAGAAATCACATATTCTTTTGGGTTTGTACGCCAGTCGGCAGTTTTTCCATCAGCATAAATAGTTGCCTGATATTTCTTCCCTGCCGGAAGAAAACTCAAGTCGATAACAGCTTCCCGACTATTCTCGTCGGTAATTCCACCCACATACCATTCGTTCTTTCCTTTTGCCTTACGTGCGATAGTAATATAATCACCCGGCTCAGCTTCCAAAATATATGTATTGTCCCAGTCAACCGCCACATCTTTAATAAACTGAAATGCATCCGGATATTTTTCATAATTCTGATATAAGTCAGCTGCCATCTGAAGCGGACTGTACATCGTTACGTAAAGTGCAAGCTGTTTCACCAAAGTAGTACCTAATTTTGCCTTGTTTGAGCCATAAACAGAAAGGTCACCTTCGAAGATTCCCGGAGTATAATCCATCGGACCACCCATCAGACGGGTAAACGGCAAGATTGTCTGATGATCGGGACGAATGCCATTGAACGATTCAAACTCCGTACCACGTGCTGATTCCTGAGCAATCCAGTTAGGATATGTACGATACATACCTGTAGGACGCACGGCTTCATGCGAATCAACCATAATATGATACTTCGCAGCCGTTTCAGCTACCCGATTGTAATGGTTCACCATCCATTGTCCATCGTGATGTTCGCTACGTGGGATGATGGGGCCCACATAACCCGTCTTTACAGCATCGTAGCCATTCTCTTTCATAAAGCGGAACGCATCATACATCTGACGTTCATAGTCGGCTACCGAAGAAGTTGTTTCATGGTGCATAATAATTTTTACTCCTTTCGATGCTGCATAACGTTGCAGTTCTTTCACATCAAAGTCCGGATAAGCTTTAGTGAAACTATATATAAACTCCTTGGCATAAGCGTAATTGTCTTCCCAACCTTCATTCCATCCTTCCACCAGCACGGCATCAAAACCATTTTTCGCTGCAAAGTCGATATACTCTTTTACATGGGCTGTATTGGCACCATGATGACCATTCGGTTTCAGTTGTGTATAATCAGTCTTACCGATTACGATATCTTGCGTATCAGTATAAGCCCAAGTAGATCCTCCACCTGTAAAATATTCCCACCATACACCCACGTATTTGGTCGGCTTAATCCAGGAAGTATCTTCCAACTTACAAGGTTCATTCAGATTTACAATTAGGTTCGAGGCTAAGATATCACGTGCATCGTCACTTACCACAATCGTGCGCCACGGACTGGTACTGCCGGTTTGAATGTATCCTTTTGTACCATTTTTATCAGGAGTAAGATGCGAACTCATCAAAAAGGTCTTCGCATCCAGATTCAGATGCATAGCAGGATAATTAACCAAAGCAGCCTCATGGATGTTGATATAAAGTCCGTCGTCCGACTTCAGCATCAACGGAGTCTGTACGGCAAGGTTTGGTGAAGGAGATTTACAAGCCAAAGCCTCATCGCGCGCCTTGTCTATCAGTTGAGGAACTTCCGACAGTTTGGAAGTCGTTATTTGAAATTCATTGGTATCATAGTCGGCCGGAATCCAGAATGCCTTATGATCACCTGCCAGTTGAAACTCCGTCACCTCTTCATTGATGGTAAAATGGCGTAATTCCTTCTGAACCGGAAATTCATAACGGAATCCCAATCCATCATCGAACAAACGAAAACGGATATTCAGTAACCATCCTGTACCTTCTTGTTCCAACGCTACAAACAATTCCTTATGATTATCTCGAATAACACTATTCTGTCCCCATACAGGATTCCAGCTCGTATCGGAGGCATCTTCCTTCGTTTCTACAATACGAAAGTTCTTACTGAAATCGAACGACGGACGTATCTGGAAGCCCATTCTGCTTTCCCGAATCACATCCTTTCCTTTATATTTCAACGAATAAACAGGAACTTTGTCAGCCGACAAGTGAAAGTCCATAACCAAATTTCCGTTAGGTGAAGTCAGTGTCTGAGCAAAAGAAAAACCTACAACGAACAGACTCATCATTACAGAGAGAATAAGTTTCTTCATAATACCTTTTATTGATTAACGAAATTAATACTTTTGTAAATATAACAATTATCTGCTAATATACACTTAGCGTAATCCCGAAAACTTCTTTTATATATTCTAAAAGGCTTTCCTAAAGAGCTCCTTAACATGAAGCAGAAAAAATTATTGTTTTTCGATAAATATTTTCCGATTTCCTTTTGCATTATAAAAATAACGCCTATATTTGCATATCGAAAAACGATAAATATTTATCGAAATAAAGCACAAATAAAACAATAACACTTCAAACACAATGCAATTATGGTAAAAACATTACTAAAAAGAACAGCTATGGCAAGCCTGTTTATCCTGATGACACTAACAGTCACAAAGGCAAACACAAAAGAAACTTTTATTTATGGAGAAACAGACAATGGAATGATTGTTTCTACCCTGAACGAAGACGGCAAAACACTTACGCCAAAATGGAAATACGAGTACCAGTACGACGAACAAGGACAACTGAGCGAGAAGAAAGCATATCGCTGGAATTTATATCAACAGGCATGGATACCAGCTTATCTGCTCACTATTACGTCGAGCGACTCGATATGTATCATGGATTATGCTGAATGGGACAAACTTTTTTGTAACTTTGAGCGTAATCGTCAACAAAGTGTTTATTATACAGACAATACGAATTCTTTATTGACTTATTGCAGTCGTTCGTTTATCTGCGACACAAGTGAAAACAACAAGTAACTAAAATTCAACCATTATGGGACGCACCATCAAATTATTGTTGTATTATTTTGCCTACCAACTGGCATTCATGGGAGTTTTTCTGTGTGGATATATGATCTTTCATCATACCACAGAATTACCTCAACCCACCGACTCTACTTACATAACCCTCATTCTGCTGGCACAGGTTCTATCTACAACCGCTATAGGTATTCACCTGATAGCGGGAAAATATGTACCACTCGATCGAAAGACTTGGGCCTATTACAACTCCGGAAAGGTTCTGATTGCCGCTATCCTATTAATCGTAGGTATGGGATTGTGGAGCAATTACCTGAACGAACTGGCCGACTTGCCCAATAACATGCAGGAAACTTTCGCCATGATGATGCAACATCCGCTGGGAGTCATGGCAATCACCATCATGGCTCCTGTTGTAGAAGAGCTATTGTTCCGGGGAGCCATTCAGGGACATCTACTGCGAAAATGGAAAAAACCGTTCTGGGCCATCGTTGTATCGTCACTGATATTCGGCATTGTACATGGCAACTGGGTACAAGCTCCTTTCGCTTTTGTGGTAGGACTGGCCTTAGGCTGGATTTATTATCATACAGGCAGCTTGCTCCCCGGCATATTGATGCACTTCGTCAACAATAGTACTGCCGTTGTCAGCTTTTGGCTTTCCGATGATCCGAATGCCACAATGGTTTCCACCTACGGCCCCGAAGGAGCAGTACTCATGGCGGTTGCGGGAGCGATACTTACTTTCGTATGCATCAAGTACATCCAGAAACTGCTTCCACAGCCTGCAACATGGAGAGAAGAACAACCCACAAGTACAATCGAATAATCCCAATTTATGAAACATCTCAGCATATTAGGTATATTGGCCATTTTCGCCTTAGCTCTGAATCTCTATTTTGCTATAGGCAGTAATTTTAAAGATTTCAAACAAGGATTTGAAGACGGACAAAAGACTTCTACTTACGACACACAAGCAAATTCACATGTATTTAGGGCAGAAGTAAGAGTTATTCCTATCTCCAGTCCAAGTGATAGTCTGAATTTGCAACTACCCGGTGAAACTGTAAAAGCGTCCTATCAGGTTTCAGAAATTACTTGTCTGATCAAAGAAACTCCGACCATGCTAATCACCACAATATTTACAGCTTTGGGAGTCATCGTATTATCTGTTTATGGTGTCTACTGCCTGATACGTGTACTTATACGTATCACCCGACAGGATATTTTTTCCCGCCGCAACATCTGGTGGCTTCGCTGGATAGCTTACGGTCAGTTAGCAGTCACTTCCCTCTCGTTTTTATTAAACTGGAGCATCGAGCAGGCAGTCCTTGCACAAGTATCCCTGCCGGGTTATCAGGTGACAGGTGTCACCCCCATACCCCTTCAATGGGATTCAGTCATCCTGATCGTGTTACTTACAGAGATTTTTGCCACAGCCGTAAAGATTAAGGAAGAAAACGACCTAACCATTTAACCACATATCGCCTATGAAACCGAAAAGCAATTATTCACGCCCGATGGCAGCCATTTACATTATTATAAGTTTTCTTGCCACACTCATCGTATTAGAATTGATTTGCTTCCTCACCTTTTATCCACTTTTGGAGAACAGGTTTCTGCGTATATTTGCAAGCTTAATATGGCTTTATGCCGGAGCTTTTGCCTATTATAAAATAACCCACCGTTATACCAAATGGTGGAAAAGACTTAACAACAAATAAACAGTATGCCGATTATAGTAAACCTTGATGTGATGATGGCGAAACGAAAGATTTCGCTGGGAGAACTTGCCGAAAGAATCGACCTTACTCCCGCCAATCTTTCCATCCTGAAAACAGGAAAAGCCAAAGCTGTCCGATTTTCCACCCTGGAGGCAATCTGCAAAGAACTCGATTGCCAGCCGGGAGATATATTAGAATACAGGCCGGAAGAGTAAAGCTCTTCCGGTAAAAGGCTGTGAAGTAGTAAAGAATAAACAACTCTTATAGCCGATAATCCATTAATTGTCCGTATCTTTGCAGCCGAATTAGATATTTGAAATAAATGAAGACATTTGAAGAACTCGGCGTTTCCGCAGAAATACGCCAGGCAATCGAGGAAATGGGTTACGAAAATCCCATGCCTGTACAAGAAGAAGTTATACCGTATCTGTTAGGAAACCGCAACGACGTAGTGGCTCTGGCACAAACTGGAACCGGAAAAACAGCCGCATTTGGTCTGCCGCTGATACAAAAAATTGACGTAAAACATCGCATACCACAAGCACTGGTACTTTGTCCTACTCGAGAGCTCTGCTTACAGATAGCAGGCGACTTGACAGATTATTCTAAATACATCACAGATTTAAAGATTCTCCCCGTATATGGAGGCTCTTCTATTGAAAGCCAGATACGAAGTCTGAAGCAAGGAGTACATATTATCGTAGCTACTCCGGGACGTCTGATAGACTTAATGGAACGCAAAGTTGCACATCTGGAAACGATACGCGACGTCGTGATGGATGAAGCCGATGAAATGCTGAACATGGGATTTACTGACAGCATCAACGCTATTCTGGAACAGGTTCCGGAAGACCGCAACACATTGATGTTCTCGGCAACTATGAGTCCCGAAATAGCCCGCATCGCTAAGACCTACCTCCACAATGCCAAGGAAATTACTATCGGAACCAAAAACGAAGGAAGCAAGAACGTACATCATATCGCCTACATCGTACATGCGAAGGATAAATATCTGGCATTAAAACGAGTAGTAGACTTCTACCCACAGGTTTATGGTATCATTTTCTGCCGTACCCGTAAAGAAACTCAGGAGATAGCCGACAAGCTGATTCAGGACGGATACAATGCCGATTCCTTGCATGGCGAACTGAGTCAGGCACAGCGTGATCTGGTGATGCAGAAATTCCGCCAGCGTCATCTCCAACTGCTGGTTGCTACCGACGTGGCAGCACGTGGACTGGACGTAAACGATCTGACTCATGTCATCAACTATGGTCTTCCCGATGATACGGAAAGTTACACCCACCGAAGCGGTCGTACCGGACGTGCCGGAAAAACTGGTATTTCCATTGCCATCATCAATCTGAGAGAAAAAGGCAAGATGCGTGAAATAGAACGTATCATCAACAAGAAATTTACCATCAGCACACTGCCCAGCGGAAAGGAAATCTGCGAACAGCAGCTTATCAAAGTAATCGATGACATCGAAAAGGTAAAAGTCAACGAAGACGAAATCGAAGCATTCCTGCCGGGTATTTACCGTAAGCTGGAATGGCTGAGCAAGGAAGACCTTATCAAACGGGTAGTATCGATGGAGTTCAACCGATTCCTGGAATATTATAAAAATGCTCCGGAAATAGAGCAGCCTAAAGCAAACGAAAAGAACAGCGAACCCAAAGAACGGAAAGACCGCGGAAGCGACCGCGAAAAAGTAGCACGCAAAGCCGAAAAAGGCTATGCCCGCCTGTTCCTGAATTTAGGAAAGACCGACGGATTCTATGCAAATCAGATTATCGAGCTGATCAACCGGAATCTGAAAAAGGAACATATCCAGATAGGCCGTATTGACCTGATGCAGAATTTCTCCTTCTTCGAAGTAGCCGAAAGTCAGGCTCCGATGGTTATCAAAGCCCTGAATAAGGTAACATTGAATAAAGGACGTAAGGTAATCGTAGAAATGGCCGGAGAAAATACGGGCAAAAGCGACAAGAGCGGGAAAAAACGTGGCAAGGAAAACGTGAAGGAAGAAAAATCGACCAAGAGAAAAGAAACAAAGGCCGATAAGAAAAAGGATAAGCCGAGCCGTGAAGAGCGAGGCTATACGGCAGCACGTGGTCCTAAAAAGAAAGACGACTGGAAACAGTTCTTCCAGAACGACAATCGTCCCCTGCGCGGTCAAGAGCCCGATTTTGCAGAAGAAGGTTGGGCCAAACGGAGCAAACGTAAAAAATAATATCCATTATTGACCTACTCTTTTATATTATATCCAGAGGTTGCATTGCCGGGTGAAAAAGACTTTTCAATGCTACTTCTGGATATATTTTTATAAGGATATATCCGGCTTCACCATCAGACATAAGCACAATCACACGCAAACTACAAGCTGTTTTCCAAAGAACAAACAGAAGTTTCATCCTTTTTTTGTACAAAAAATAAAATCTTTTGTACAAATTTTCAGAAAAGATGCAGACGTTTTTTCCAGCATCCCGTCAGAAAGCCCAAAGGCCATCGGGTAATCATAAAAACTTACCGGGGTGCAATCGTACCATTCAGCTGTTGAATAACCCGTGCAGCATAACATTCTCCTATTGGAAGAGAATCGTCCCGTCCCTTTAACCTGACATGACTGCGGGTAAACTGCTCTATCTTATTCACAGCTACTATATAAGAGCGGTGTATTCTCAAGAAAGCTCTGTCGGGCAACAAGTCGGTTATTGATTTCAGATTGGTACGAGTAAGTACATGCCCGCCCGAGGAACGAACAATCTTTACATAGTTGCCCAATGCCTCAACGTAAAGTATCTCGTCGAGAGGTATACTTACATTGGTATATTCCTGTTTTACAATCAGGCAGTCCGAGGTAGCAAGACGACGCGCCTCGATGCGCCGTAAGGCTTTCTCTACAGCTGTATCAAAACGTTCATAGGCAAATGGCTTATGCAAGAAATCGACAGCATCCAGATTAAACCCCTCCAGAGCATATTGTGCATGAGCCGTGGTAAAAATGAAGCAACACTCACGAGGTAATGTATCGGCTATTTCCAGCCCGCTGATGCTGTTCATCTGAATATCCAGAAACACCAGATCGGGTTTACAGCGGACTATTTCTTCCAGCCCTACACGCGGCTCGCTGAAAGTTGTTAGTTCGATCCCCCCTTTCCGGCGGCAGAATTGTTCGATAACCAACAAAGCCATCGGTTCGTCGTCTATCGCTATACATTTTAAATTCCTGTTCATTGCAACACTCCTCCTAAAATTAGCCATTCATTCTTATTTCCAAGCGCACCCGGTAAACTCCTTCCGTTTCACCTGCCTGCAATTCATACCGACCGGGATAGAGCAATTCCAGACGTTTGCGGCAATTGGCAATGCCTATGCCCGCCCGTTCGTCCTCACGACGGCGCATGACAAGATTTTCTGTTTCCAATAACAACTGTCCGGTATTTACCCGAATGAAAATGCGGATGGTACAATCCTGATCGGACGAGGTACCATATTTAAAAGCATTTTCAACAAATGTGATAAGTATCATGGGCGGAATGAGTAGCTGACTGTTCTCATCTTCTATCGTCAAATCGACCCGTGTATGATAATTCAGGCGCAGTTTCTGCAAATCGACATACTGGCGGATATAATCCAGTTCGCGGTCGGCAGAAGTAAATTCAGCTCCACTCTGTGCATACATATAACGCAAGATATTGGAAAATTTGACAAAAGCCGATTCAGTCTTGTCCGATCCGGAAAGTACCAGCGCATACAGTGTATTCAGTGTATTGAATAAAAAATGCGGATTAATCTGTGCCTTATAAAGCGCCAGTTCGGCCTTGTTTTTCTCGGCTTCCACTTCCTGACGTGAAAGTATCTGCCGGAAAAGTTCGAATGTCAGTTCAATGGCCAGCGAGAACCCGGTTACTACCAGAAAGAAAAACCAGATAGTCTGCGTACGCATGTGCAATCTCACTTCGGCCGGCCTGCTGGTATCACTTACCATCTCGGCCGGAAGTGGAAAATAAGTCAGCAGTTCTGTCACTCCCACGAAGCACAGCATCAGCAAGGTTATCGACAGATATTTCCGCTGCATAAAGAGTTTAGGCAGACATACCCAGCGGTAAACAAAATACAAGACATAGACATATACTATCAAAGTTATGAGAAACGCAGTGTTATGTACAATCCATCGATCTACCGGCAGCAACATAATGGCAAGCGGTATAATGACCAGACAGAATAGCAAGTCAATGTATAGGGCTATGCGACGATTATTTTTCATAGGAATAAACTTTTCTGAAAACAAAGATACTACATTTTCACGACCAACAGCCTTTCCTGTAAGACACGTTCGTCACCACATCCGCCCTATTCATCACCACATGTTCTGTTTTTCATCGTGTTCTATGTAAGTTTGTATGTGCAGCGTACGCAAATCGTTGCCTTAAGACAAAAAATAACCAATAAACATTTTATACTGATATGAATATTAAGACAAGCATTTATTTCATGCTATGCTGCTTGCCGCTGCTTGTGGCCTGTGGCAACAATAAGCAGGAGATGCCCGGCGAAAAGTACAAAACACTGGCTGTTGCCTTAAGCAATCAGACCTTACAATCCGATTATCCGGCTACACTTCGCGGACGTCAGGCTGTCGAAGTGCGTCCTCAAGTCAGCGGTACCATCACAGATATACGTATTAACGAGGGAGATGCCGTACGCCGCGGACAAGTATTGTTTATCATCGACCAGGTTCCATATCGGGCAGCACTGGAAACAGCGTTGGCAAATGTGAAAAGTGCCGAGGCACAACTACAGACTGCACGCCTGACCGCAAACAGTAAAGAAGAGTTGTATAAAGAAAAGGTTGTATCCGACTTTGACCGCCAGACAGCCCGTAATGAATTACTTGCAGCCGAAGCAGCACTGGCTCAGGCAAAAGCTGAAGAAACAAATGCCCGGAATAATCTTTCGTATACGGAAGTAAAGAGTCCGGTAGACGGAGTGGCAAGCATGATTCCTTATCGTGTGGGGGCACTGGTAAGCAGCAGTATCACCGAACCGCTCGTCACCGTATCGGACGATGCAGAAATTTATGCGTATTTCTCCATGGCTGAAAACCAGATGCTCAATCTTATTCAGGAATATGGCTCGCTGGAAGACGCCTGCCGCAAAATGCCTGCTGTAACCTTGACTATGAGCAACGGCAATGCATACAAGGAAGCTGGTCACATTAACGCAATCAGCGGTACTGTAGATGAAGGTACGGGAGGAGTTACGCTTCGTGCAGCCTTCCCCAATCAGGGACATTTGTTGAGAAACGGAGGAAGCGGTATTGTTTCCATACCCACAGTACATAAAAATTGTATCGTCATTCCACAATCGGCTACTTACGAATTGCAGAATCGCATCTTCACATGGAAGGTGGTAGACGGAAAGACTCAGTCCACTCCTATTTCCGTGTATAAATACAACGACGGACAAACATATATTGTTCTTTCCGGTCTGAAAGAAGGCGATGTAATCATTGCAGAAGGTGCCGGATTAATGCGTGAGGGTACCGCCATCAACACAGAGCATGTTTCAACAGATAAATAACCGAATGCCATGAAGATAAGAACATTTATCGACCGCCCTATACTTGCGGGAGTCATCTCCGTGCTTATTCTGATACTGGGCTTTATCGGCTTATCACAACTGCCTATTGAGCAGTTTCCGGAGATAGCTCCTCCTACAGTCAGTGTTTCAGCCACTTATACAGGTGCAAATGCCGAAACTGTTTTGAAAAGTGTGGTAGTACCACTGGAAGAAGCGCTTAACGGTGTAGAAAACATGATGTATATGACTTCTACATCTTCCAACAATGGTTCGGCTAAAATAACGGTCTATTTCCGACAAGGTACCGATCCTGATATGGCTACCGTCAACGTGCAGAACCGTATCGCCACGGCCGAGGGATTACTACCCGCCGAGGTTACCAAAAGTGGTATTGCTGTACGTAAACGACAAACCAGTAACATCAAGCAGTTGGCCGTATACAGTCCGGATGATTCCTTTGATGAAGCATTCCTGACCAACTACATGAAAATCAACATCGAGCCCCGACTTTCACGTATTGCCGGAGTAGGTGAAGTCAATGTATTTGGTTACGAATACTCTATGCGTATCTGGCTCGATCCGAACAAGATGCAAAAATATTCACTCGTACCTTCGGATATCACAACGGTACTTGATGAACAAAACGTAGAAGCAGCAACCGGAACTTTAGGAGCCGAATCGAAAAATACTTTTCAGTACGTCCTGAAATACCGAGGCCGCTACGAAAACGAAACAGACTATGAAAATATGGTCATCAAGTCCTTGCCCGACGGCGAAGTGCTCCGTCTGAAAGATGTAGCAACCATCGAACTGGGAACACGCGCTTACGATTATATTGGAGAAGTAAGCGGTCATCCGGGATGTAACATTATGATAGCGCAGACTTCCGGCTCGAATGCCAATGAGATTATCGAAGAGATAGACCGTACCATAGACGAAATCTCCAAGACACTGCCCAAAGGCATCAAGATTGTCGACCTGATGAGTACCAAAGACTTCCTCGATGCTTCTATTAAAAGCGTTATCAAGACACTGATTGAAGCCATTATCCTTGTGGTACTGGTAGTGTATGTATTTTTGCAGAGCTTGCGCTCTACACTTATTCCTGCCTTGTCCATCATCGTTTCACTGGTGGGTACCTTTACCTTTCTTTCAATTGTCGGGTTCAGCCTCAACATGCTGACCCTGTTTGCACTGGTGTTGGTAATCGGTACTGTGGTCGATGATGCCATAGTCGTGGTAGAGGCCGTGCAGGCAAAGTTCGACGAAGGATATAAGTCGTCTTATCTGGCTACTATCGATGCCATGGACGGCATTACCTCTGCACTGGTCACTACTACTTTTGTGTTTATGGCTGTATTTATTCCTGTAAGTTTCATTGGTGGAACAACCGGTACATTCTATACCCAGTTCGGTCTGACCATGGCAGCAGCCGTAGCCATTTCATTGCTTAACGCATTGACACTGAGTCCAGCATTGTGTGCCCTCATCATGACACCTCATCAGACTGCTGAAGACGGAGGCAAGCTGAGTTTCTCTTCTCGTTTCCACATTGCTTTCGATACAGCCTTTCACCGTCTGGTAACAAAATATAAAACAGGGGTCGTATTCATGCTCAAACGCAAATGGCTGGCAGGATCATTGCTTGTCGTGGCATGCGGCGGTTTTGCATTGCTGATGATGACTACCAAAACCGGTCTTGTTCCGAATGAAGATATGGGTACAGTATTTATCGATGTACGTACTTCACCGGGAAGTAGCGTACAAGAAACACGTAAGGTAATGGAGCAAGTAGACAGTTGCCTGCGTACCATTCCGCAAGTTGAATTGTACTCTAATACTACCGGAAACTCTATGTTGAGTGGACAAGGAGCCTGCAATGGTATGTTTACTATCCGACTGAAAGACTGGAGCGAACGCCCCGACAAGGAAGACGCCATTGACGCTGTCATGGAAGAAATCAGTCGCCGTACGGCTTTTATCTCCAGTGCCGACATCATGCCTTTCACTCGTCCGATGATTCCGGGTTATGGTGTGAACAGTGGATTCGAAGTATATATACAGGACCAGAAAGGTGGAACAACAGAAGATTTGCTGAAATATACCCGCCTGTTCCTTGACGAATTAAACAAACGCCCTGAAATAGGACGTGCCACCACTTCATTCGACACGAAATTTCCACAATATCTTGTCGAAGTAGACGCAGCTCGCTGCAAACGCAATGGTGTATCACCCGCTGATGTATTAAGTACGTTGGCAGGATATATCGGCGGTAACTATGCTTCCAACATGAACCGTTTCTCGAAACTGTATCGTGTTATGGTACAAGCTCCGCCCGAATTCCGTCTCGACAAAGAATCGCTTAACAGCATCTTTGTCCGGAACGATTCTGGAAACATGAGTCCTATCAGCCAGTATCTGAAACTGACGCGAGTATATGGTTCGGAAATGCTGACACGTTTCAATCTGTTCTCTGCAATTCAAGTAAACGGTGCAGCCGCAACAGGATATAGTTCCGGTCAGGCTATCAAGGCCATACAGGAAGTTGCCGCACAGACACTGCCTACCGGATACGGATTCGAATTCGGCGGTATGTCGCGTGAGGAATCTAATACGGGTAATACTACGACACTGGTCTTCGTCATCTGTGTAGTTTTCATTTACCTGATTCTATGTGCGCTTTACGAAAGTCTGTTCGTACCCTTGGCCGTTATTCTTTCAGTACCTTTCGGACTGGCGGGAAGTTTCCTCTTTGCCAAGATGTTCGAACTGGAAAACAACATTTACCTGCAAACCGGATTGATTATGCTGATCGGCCTGCTTTCTAAAACAGCCATTCTGCTTACCGAGTATGCATCAGAACGTCGTCGCCACGGCATGACAATCATGCAAGCAGCCGTATCTGCCGCTCAGATCCGTTTACGACCGATTCTGATGACCTCTCTCACCATGATTTTCGGTATGTTACCGCTGATGTTCTCAACAGGAGTTGGTGCCAACGGAAATATTTCCATCGGTGTAGGTACTGTAGGCGGTATGCTCATCGGAACCATCGCTTTGCTTTTCATTGTTCCACCCTTGTTTATGGTATTCCAATTCTTACAGGAAAAGCTGATGCCCGAACGACAGTTACCGAATGTAGAAAAGAAATAAATGTAAATGAATTATGCATACGATAAGAAATACAATCATCATCATACTCACTTCCACGCTGAGCAGTTGTCACATTTACCGGGCCTATCAACGTCCTGAGTCTGTCACTGTATCCGACAGCCTTTACCGTCAGCCTGTCGCTTCAGCAGATACTGCATCGCTGGCATCCCTCTCGTGGAAGGAGCTTTTTACAGATCCGTTACTTCAACAGCTTATCGAAACGGGGCTTGCCAATAATACCGACTTAAATATTGCACGCCTCAAGGTAAAGGAAGCTGAAGCATTGCTTATGACGTCACGGTTATCTTACCTACCTTCTATATCGCTGACTCCACAAGGTACACTTTCCAGTATAGAAGGCAGTAAACCTTCGAAGACCTACGACCTGGCAGTGTCCGCCGATTGGGAGATAGATCTTTTCGGAAAACTGCTTAATGCTAAACGTGGCGCACAGGCAGCCCTCGAACAGAGTGAAGCGTATCGTCAGGCTGTACAGACTCAGCTTGTGGCAACCATTGCCAACAGCTACTATACGCTCCTGATGCTCGACAGGCAACTGGCTATCACTTGCAGCACAGCCGATACATGGACAGAAAGTGTCCGCACAATGAAAGCATTGAAACGCGCCGGCCAAGCTACGGAAATGGCCGTAGCACAAACTGAAGCCAGCAAGCTGTCGGTCGATGCATCTGTAGTTTCTCTGAAACGTCAAATTAACGAAATGGAAAATTCCCTTTCTACCCTGCTGGGACTGTCACCACAAGAAATAATGCGTTCTACACTGGAAGATCAAGAGTTTCCCGATTCGCTTTCGACAGGTGTCCCCTTGCAACTGTTAAGCCGTCGTCCGGATGTACGTCAATGCGAAGCTCAACTTGCCACAGCTTATTATGCAACGAACTCAGCCCGCTCTGCATTCTATCCCAGCATAACGTTAAGTGGCTCGGCAGGATGGACAAATGCTGCCGGTGCAGCTATCAGCAATCCCGGACAATGGCTGCTTTCGGCAGTCGGCTCTTTAGTACAGCCAATTTTCAATCGTGGCAAAAATATTGCCAACCTGAAAATAGCTAAGGCACAACAGGAAGAAGCTTTACTTACTTTCCAGCAAAGTTTGCTCGATGCCGGAGCAGAGGTCAATAATGCACTGGTACAATGGCAAAGTGCCCGAGAACGTATCACGCTCGACGAACGGCAGACAATATCACTCCGTTCGGCTCTTCGTAGCTCGGAACTGCTCATGCAACACAGTTCACAAAACTACCTGGAGGTACTTACAGCTCGCCAGTCCTTACTTCAAGCCGAGCTAAACGTTGCATCCGACCGGTTTGATGAAATTCAGGGAGTCATCAATTTATATCATGCCCTGGGAGGAGGATACTAAACATAAAAGGAGACAACTTTCTTATTTTCTAATACAACTCAAAAGCCCGCCATTGACAAGTGTGTCAAGGGTGGGCTTATTTTATATATTCCTTAATCTGTACAAAGTTATTCTACAACCAGACGGAGTTTACTTGTCCCGGTACGTGCCCGTAGCCACTCCAACATTTTCTCTTGCTCCTGCTTGGAAAGTTGTTTTTTACAATCTACAAATGCAAAAGTAAAAGTATCCATTCGAGTACTGTCTACATTCAATAACAGGCTTTTCGAAACAGAAATAGTTTTAATGGTAGGGAACAAAACCTTTATCTCCTGTTTCATCGTTTCATTCATCAGATTAGAGCCAGTAAAGTCTGGTAAAATCCGGTTCAAAGAATCAAGAGCTGCCTGTTGCGAGGCAAGTCGCTTCTCACTATTCTTATAGAAATCTTCCATGACCATCGACTTGATATTACCAATATCCATAGAACCAGTTCCATTGGCCCCCTGGAAAATTACCAGTTTGGTATTATTCAATTTATAGTCAGCAAGTTTATGACGTGCTGCTTGTAGCTGATCTTCCGATATTTCTTTTCCTATCAGCACAACTTTTATCTCTTGTTTATCGAAGGATATTTCCCGGCTGAGAACTTGCGAATCCGGGAACTGTAGCTCGGATGATATAAAACTATTGGCCGAAGACTGATAAATCGTTTCACGCACAATGTTATAAGTCAGATAAACAGCCGGACACATGGTAACAATAGCTATACCAATGATGTATTTACGTACCAGTTTTTCCCGTACCTTATCAACAAACTGCTTACGTTGGAAATGCATTACCCGTACTCCTATATAAGTAGCCAGACTGATAAATACGGAATTAATAAAATAAAGATAAAAAGCTCCCAAAAAATATAGCAGATTACCGGTAGCCAGACCAAATCCTGCTGTACAAAGAGGCGGCATCAATGCTGTAGCGATAGCCACACCGGGAATTACATTACCTTTTTCTTTTGTAGCCAATGCTACGATACCTGCCAGACCACCCACTAAGGCAATAAACACATCATAAATAGTAGGTGATGTACGAGCCAGCAACTCCGACTGTACTTCATCAAGCGGAGTAAAGGCAAAATAGACAGTAGCAGTAATGACACTGAACAGAGTAGCAACCAGATAACTCTTTAAGGAACGCTTCATCAATTCAAAGTCATTTAACCCGACAGCAAGTCCTACTCCCATTATCGGTCCCATTAGCGGAGATATCAACATCGCGCCAATAATAACAGCCGTAGAATTTACATTCAGTCCCAGAGAAGCTATAAAAGTTGCAAAGATAAGAACCCAAAGGTTAGTTCCTTTAAACTCTACTCCATTGCGAATAGATTCTACAGTCACCTGCTCATCTTCTTTACTTCTATTTAAATCAAGATATTCATTAAAGAATTTCTTAATGATAAATTTCTTATCTCGTTCCATATTATTAAAAGAAAGGTTACTATTTAATAAAACGATTCACAAAAGGAATACTTTTCAAAGGTAAATCTTTTTTCAAAATATAAGCTACGAAAACTATTAATAATAACGTACGGAAGGCAAGTCTCAATACGACATGCTGAATAGTTACGACCTGCGACAGTATGAACAAGACAACTGCCAAAATGAGATAGACCGCCATTTCCTTTAATGGATAATGAACCGGATACTTCTTTTGCCCGATAAAATAAGACAATACTGTAATTACACCATATCCGGCAACCGACGCCCATGCAGATGCAACATATCCATAAGTTGGAACAAGCCAAATGTTCAAGGCCAGTATCACAGCACAACCTATCATCGAGAAATAAGCTCCCCATTGAGTTTCGTCGGTCAGCTTATACCAGAAAGACAAGTTAAAGTAAATACCCTTGAATATCTCTGCTCCCATCACAATGGCAACCACACTTAATCCTTCCCAATAGTCACGGGCAACCATATAACGCAAAATATCCATGTAGCACATTACAGCCAAAAAGGCCAGCAGTGAAAAGATAAAGAAATACTTCATGGCTGCCGAATACATCTTACGATTATCGCCTTCTTTATTCTTTCCAAAGACAAACGGCTCGTACGCATAGCGAAAAGCCTGGGTAAACATGGCCATAATCATGGCAACCTTACTCGTTGCACTATAGATACCTAATTGTACCAATCCCTCCTGACGGTCATCAAACAAAAAAGGATAAATCATCTTATCGATTGTCTGATTCAAGATGCCGACAAGACCAAATATCAAGATAGGAAAAGAATATGAAATCATTTGCTTCATGAGCGGACGGTCTATACGATAAGAAAAGCCGCGCAACTCAGGAATAAAGAAAAACATCTGTACCACCGACATTATCAAATTGGCGACAAAGATATATCCCACCAAATATTCCGGACGGTAGAACCAGGAAACCAACTGATGTGCATGTACATCCAGCCACGGACATAACAGCAGAAAGAAAAGATTCAGGCAGATGTTACCCACAATATTGAACAGTTTAATTGCAGCAAACTTGACAGGACGTTTTTTATAACGCAGATAAGCAAACGGAATACACTGAAAAGAATCAAGTGCCACAACCAGAACCATCATCGCAATATAGTCGGGATGATCGGGATATTCCAGCAAAGCTGAAATAGGATGCAAGAACACCATACAAAGAATCACAAAAAGCAATGACAATCCTCCGACGAATATCAAAGAGTTGGCATATACCTTTTCCGGTTGTTCACCCGATTTATTGGCAAAACGGAAAAAACCCGTTTCCATACCAAACGTCAGAAGCACCAGAATCAGTGCCGTATACGCATACACATTCGATACCACTCCATATCCTCCTGTCGATGCAGGTATCACTGCCGTATAAAGCGGTACAAGCAAATAGTTAAGAAAACGTCCTACAATACTACTTAATCCATAAATAGCTGTATCTTTTGCTAACGATTTCAGTCCAGCCATAGTCTGTAAAAAAATAAAAGTGTGTGCCGCTGTTATGGCACACACCATAATTATTCATCAAAAAGTGTTTTAACGTTATTATATATGCTTCGTCCAAGATGTTTGTAAGCCAGCTCTGTAACCTCTCGTCCACGTGGAGTACGTTTCAGAAAACCTTCTTTGATTAGGAACGGTTCATATACTTCTTCCAACGTGCCGGGGTCCTCACCCAACGCTGTAGCAATTGTTGTCAGTCCTACCGGACCACCTTTGAACTTATCAATAATGGTACAAAGTATCTTATTATCTATTTCATCGAGTCCATAACGATCGATATTCAATGCTTCGAGTGCATACCGGGCAATCTCTACATCAATACGTCCGGAACCTTTCACTTGAGCGAAATCACGGACACGACGCAACAAAGCATTGGCAATACGTGGCGTACCACGACTGCGCGAAGCAATCTCTCCCGCCGCATCTGCATCACAAGGAATACCCAAAATGCCTGCCGAACGTAATATAATGCGCGACAAAACAGTATCATCATAATATTCCAGATGAAGATTGATGCCGAAACGTGCACGAAGCGGAGCTGTCAGTAGTCCACTTCGGGTAGTAGCTCCCACCAGTGTAAAAGGATTTAAGTCAAGCTGAATGCTGCGTGCCGACGGACCTTTATCTATCATGATATCAATCCGGTAATCTTCCATCGCCGAATACAAGTACTCTTCCACTACCGGACTTAAGCGATGTATTTCATCAATAAACAACACATCGTTTGGTTCCAGACTGGTCAACACTCCGGCAAGGTCACCCGGTTTGTCGAGAACAGGTCCCGAAGTCACTTTAAAGCCGACTCCCAGTTCATTGGCAATAATATTACTCAGCGTTGTTTTTCCCAATCCCGGAGGTCCGTGCAGCAAGACATGATCCAGTGCCTCAGCACGGAGTCGTGCTGCCTTGACAAAGATACGCAGATTGTCGACCACCTTGTCCTGACCACTGAAGTCGCCAAACTGCAACGGACGAAGGGCATTTTCAAAATCCCTTTCCTTTCCTGTCGGCTTATAATCACGTATATCAAATTGTTCTTCCATAATGATGCAAAAGTACAAATAAATCATGTGAAGAACGATATAAAAAACTTTATCTTTGCAGGAATAACAATTAACTTTTTACCTCAAGCCTATGAACGAATATACAACCAATCATCTTGTTTTCTTTTCGCCCACTCACACATCAGCCAAAATAGCACGTGCCATCGGCGAAGGTATCGGTATGGGAAGAAGAATCGAAACAGATCTGACTCTCGATGAAAGTGATTCTCCTATTGAAATAAACAATTCACTGACAGTTATAGCTGCACCAGTATATGGTGGTCGTGTATCACCGACAGCCTTGCAACGCATCAAGCGGCTGAAAGGAAATAACTCTCCTGCCATCATCGTAGTAGTATATGGTAACCGCGACTACGAAGATGCTTTGCTGGAACTGCGTGACACCGCTGTTTCATTAGGATTTACTCCTTTGGCAGCAGGTGCTTTTATAGGCGAACACAGTTACAGTACAGCCGAAATGCCGATCGCAGCCGGTCGTCCGGATGACAAAGACTTGCAGATTGCCCAAAAATTCGGGAAAGACAGTCTGGAAAAACTGGAGAAAGCTCTTGCCAATACAGAAGAACTAAAAGACATAGCTCCTTCTCTGCAAGCCGGATGTCCCCTAAAGGCAATGAGTCAGAAACTCTCTATCCTCATCAGTTCCTTCTTTATAAAAGGAACATCTCCCTACAAAGTAATACAAGCCTCCAAACCATCTGCTCCGGTATGTAATGAACTTTGTTTTGTCTGCGGTGAATGTGTAGATGTTTGTCCTACCCATGCCATCCGTATCAGCGACGACGGCTCACACATTGAGACAGACGTTACCCGATGCATCCGTTGTTGCGCCTGCGTAAAGGCATGTCCGAACAACGCACGAATCTATGACAATCCGTTTACCGCAATCCTGCACGAAAAGTTCAGTGCACGCCGCGAACCGGAACTGTTCCTATAAATAAAAGAAGCGGATACCATCTTAAGAGAGATAAAATGATGGTATCCGCAATGTTTCTCTCTTACCTAACCTCACGGTCGAGTCGGCTTACACCTTCTGTTGATGTAACCGGAAGAGAATAAAGAAAGGGAAAATTTATTTAATCAAAATATATACATATTCACTGTTCTATCATTCCATTATACGATGTGGTAAATCACCTGATACATTACTACGAACCTTAGTTGAAATGCGATTCTTCGGACCAGGAACAAACGCTCCTTTTTCCAAAATAAAACGTACCCGCTCGCGTTGCTCTGGTGTAAAACGATTAGAATAAGATACAGCATAATCCATGATATTTGTAGACGGAATTATCTACTTTAATCTTGTATAATTGAGATATTCTTCGTACCTTTGTAGCATAAATGATAAGAGATATGAATTACTTTGAGTTTACAAAGAGATTT
>NZ_DBMACV010000058.1:0-22671 GCF_057861905.1 Phocaeicola sp.
TGAAGTTTATCTTCAATTTCTTGTCCGTCTTTACAATCTGACAAAATATCATTCAGCACTTTATCCATTGCATAAGTTGCTGCTGCATCATCCATTGTAGAATCATTGTCTCCAATGATCTCGTGCAAAAGCAATTCCTTGAAATCATGTGGCGTTTTCGGCTTTTGTGTATCAGGCAGTCTATCAATGCCTAAACTTGATACAAGTCCATATTGTTTAATATTGTTTAAAACAGTAGCCAACCCTCTGACTGCATGTCCACCAGCACGTCCAAACGAACTGCCGCCTCTCTTACCTCCATGCCCTCCAATTCTGCCACCCCTATACAAACCATTGCCGAGCGCTATTCCTAAATTACCAAAAAACTTTGCATTTGAGGCAGGCTTATTGTCTGTTCCATTTGCTAGACTCGTCATGGCTCGTTTTGCTGCAGACCAATTAGGCGAAGATTTCAAATTATGTGATTGTGATGTACCCATATTTATTATTTTTGAATTTTTCGTTCGATAGCTTTTGTTAAAGGGTTCGCTTTTGGCAAACTATTTATATAATTATGTATCTCATTGCTTAATGAAAGCATTCTAACAAAAAATATATCCGCTTTTGTTTCTATATCTTCGGTCTTTATATTACTGAATAATAATTTTAATCTGTCTATTTTGTCACCAAATAATAAATTATTCTCATCGCAATTAAGTATTCTCCAACAATTTTCTGACTTTGGATCTTTTCTTAGGTTATCATTAATCAAGTGAATAATCATGTCTTTTTCTGAATCATCGCAAGCATTAATAATTCCAGGCAAATCTCGCTTCATCATACTGTTTGTTTGCAAGGTACATAATCTTCGGAATAACAGCATGACTTTGTTTGTAACCAACGAAGCTATTGGTTTTTCATTTTTCAAAGCATCTCGTGCTATCCAGAAGTAGTTTTGTAAATTTATATCTTTTAATGACGGATCTGAGCTTAACCATTGCCTCAAATAATCTGACGACCAGTTGTCTTTCCATTGTGGATTTTGAATACCATTTTCAGTTTTTGCTTCTTGCTCAACATCATCCAATGGCAAAACACCTCCATTTGCATTTTGAAGTTTATAAAGTTCTTCAAAACGAGAATTGTACAGTGTGTTGTACTCCAATACCATTAGTTTGGTTAATACTTCAGGGCGTATATCTGTAAAACCTGCTACCTCAGCTAACTCTTGACGTACATATAAGGTATTTAGAAAACGTTTTAGTTGTCGTGGATTACCATTTAAAAAACGCTTAATAAGAGGTACAGTTGGTAAACGATATTCTACTGCATGAAAATCAATTTTTTTATCTTTGGAAATATTTGCTTTGATGTCATCTATATTATATTTGGAATGCTTGTCTGTTTTTCTGAACTCCAAATATTTCTGATGTATTTCATTAAAGTAGATATCATTTAAATGATTTTTGCATAGAAGAAGTGTGATATAAGTCTCTTGCTCGTTGTCAGACAAACGTGGTAGTTTGTATGGTAGCTGAATGAGTTTTTCCAAATAGTCTGAAAATGGACTGGATATATCTTCTTTCTTCATTTGAATAGGATAATGCTGACTAATAGCATATTCAATAATACGTTCATCTGCACCAATGATAAATGCGGTTTTCCTTACATTTACAAACAACTTGACGGCCTCCAGGCAACCAATAATTCTTTTGGGTTCACATCTATCCAAATCATCAATATAGACAACAACAGCCTTATATCCCATATCGTCAACCAATTCTTCAAAGAGTTCTCTGAATGTTGCGATAAATTTTGATGTATTACCTTTTGCTACATCTTTAAGTAGATTGTTGTATTTATCCTTGTTTGTTATCTTATCAAGGTCTTCCTTTGTTGGCAACCATTTCTTCAGCCAATCAGGAGTGAGATTTTCATAGGCTTTCTTCAAGATAAATACGCCTGCTTTCAAAAAGTTGATTCGCTCGAGCAAATCATCTACCCGTTCAAATACATCTTTTCGCTTATTAATATCTTTGTCAAGTGCTTCTAATATACTTTCTATCATTGTCAGTTTTGTTGAGTCATAGCTTTCAAACTGCCAACTATTAAAATACACTTGAAGTATAATCTTACAATCCTTTTCATGTTGAGATTTTTCCCATTCATGCAAGGACTTTTGAAGCAATAGCATCAAACTACTTTTTCCAGATCCCCAATTTCCAAATACCCCTATGGAAATGGGTAACATATCATCATTCAAAATTATTTTTTTGAGTAAATCTGCATGGACCTGATAGCCAAGCAAATCTTGCGTTGTTTCATTATCTGACCACATTTTATACTCTTAAATTAAATTGTTTATATCAAGTGTGTTACATTAATTTTCTTATACTTATTTCCCATGCCAAGAGCAAAAGCCATCTGGTCTTTAATAATCAATTCACCTTTTTGAAGCCCTGCTATTGCTGTCCTGATTTCTTGAAGTTCCTGACCACTCACGCCAAACAAGTCTTTGATGGCCTTATCGTCAATAGTCTGCTGCTTCATAATCAGAGGATACTGAGCATTGGCATAAAAATCAAACCCCTTTGATTTGAAGCTACTCATATTCTGAGTGGCAAGGATAATACTCAGACCTTTATTTCGTCCTACTGCAATTAGATTACGCAGGGGGCGATTGTCAAAGTCAAGCATATAGTGAGCTTCATCAATAATAGAGAAATGACGTATTTGTACTACTTCATCATTTACTGCTTGCTTATCCAGTAACTCATAAATGTTATTAAGTTTGGACATCAAGAAATATACAATAGCTTTGGCTATAGGTCCATCTTTGGGATATCCGTCCATCTTGATGATGTAGCTGTCATCAATCAAGGAAACTTTATCTTCTGATTCAAAGATGTGCGCATTAACCAATTGTTTCAGAACAGAAGAAATACTATCATCATTATTTGCATCTTTCATTCGTGATTGATAGCATTTCAGCATTAATTCAAATGAAATAGGGGCTCCATTTGTTGATTTATAGGCTTCTACAATAGCTTCACTAAGGCGGTTGTTCATGTTGGCACTCGCACTTACTCGGTCTATAGAGCATAAGGCTGAAGACATTTCAGTAGAGTACAGGTTGATTTCATTGATAGAACGCCCAGTGAAATCCTTAAATGGAGTAAAAGGCAATGGCTGTGTCAATGGATCCAGAATACAAGAACGATCCACGTCGAAGAGAGATAACCAATGATTATTCTGTATATCGCTGAACTCTCCTTTGTAATCAAACAAAAGGAAGTTCACAGGATATTGTGATTCTGTGGATAACATTCTGAATTGCTGAATCAAAACAGCCAGCAAATTGGTCTTTCCAGATCCTGTAGCTCCCGCAATGATAATCTGTGAGTTGGTAATGGAACGACTGTTTATATCCAAAGTCGCTTCCATTTCTTCATCGCCATAGTTACCAATCAGAAGATTCAGGACTGGAATATCTTTTGCCATGGCTACTTTGTTGTTCATTGCGTATAAGAAGGAATCCAGATTGTTGTCAGACATCAGATAGTCACGTCCACGAAGCATTTCTGCTGCGATAATTCGAGAAAGAGTAGCGTTTTGAGTCCAATCAATGTTCAAGTCTGCATATCTTAGTTTTAACAATGCCGAATATAAGGTGCTTAAATCGTGCATTGTGAAAAAACTGGGAGTAATTCTTATGGATGACACAGACAATTGTATGTCCTTGTAATCATCTATGGAACGCTTTGTAGGCAAGCTTAGTCCCACGATGAAGCAGATACGCATTACTTTATTCTGATTCAAGTTTATACGTTTCTCCCGATCAGCCGTTCTGGAAAGATTGATTTTTGATTCAATCAGTTCCTTGATTGGATTGATTGCATCAAACAATCCTTCCATCTGGCGCGTATTTGAAAAATTTATGATGCTCATTTCTTTTACTGATTAAGAGTTAAACCAAAATAACCGTCTTCAACCGTAGTATTCTGTGCTTCTACATTGCGATGAAGTGTATAGGTTTTGGAAATAAACGGTTCCAGTTTGATGTAGTCGCTGTCTGTTCTGATTTCAGAGGTCGTACAAAGCAAAATAGTTTGTTCTGCCAATTGTGGAAAATATTCTTCCATCAAGGCATCACGACTTTCATTATCAAGAACACCCATTACTGTATCAATCATTACAGGTGGATTATAATCTCCCAGGTTTCGCAATACTTTTAATAAAACTTGGATAAAGATTTGTTTGGATGCAGCATTAAGCTGATTCAATGAAATCTCATTTCCGGCAGTATGATAGAGTTTTATATTGAATTGTTCAATGCTGTCGGATAACTCAACTTTGGCTACATGACCTTTATATGAAACCAGTAACTTGTTGAGTTGTTGCTGCATTTCACTTTCAATCTGGGCTTTTTTCTTCTTCAGTAAACTGTCTGCAATCTTTTCAAACAGAGGTTTAAGCTTGACCAAAGTATCAAATTTAATATCAGGTTCTTGCTGGATTTGTACATCAAACTGATGAATCCGTTTCTCAAGACGTTGAATGTCTGCTTTCAGTGTCGCTTCCTGACTTTTCAGTTTCTCTATCTGTTTTTGAGCGGCTTCATAATTTTGAATTAGATATTCGTTACCACCAGCTTGCGTTTGTTCCAAGGTCTGTTTTTGAGAACGTAAGTTATCCAACGTCGAAAGTTGAATCTCCAGTTCCTGGCGCTGGCGGTCAAGTGCAATGAACTGATTAGAGCCAGTTCGTTTTACCAAATTAGATAAAGCGGTTACTTCCGCTTCGTCAAGATAACCAAAAGGATCTTCTTTATTAGTGCTATTTTGGATAGCTACAATATGAGATACAACCTGTTCTTCATCCACAGATTCACTGCACAGTGACAAATCTTTTAAGTAAGTTATAATTTTGTTTGTCACATCTTTCAATGTTTCCAACGGATAGGCACCTGTATTCTCTTTCTGAAGCTGTTCTTTTATGTGCAAGATATTATTGATTTCTTGTGCCAGGTTTGAAGCTAATTTAGGCAAGAATAAATCAATTTCTATGTTGTCAACAAATGCTTTCAGGTCCTCAGCATAAGTTGCTGCACGCTTTACAATATCGTCAATTTTGCCGGCAAGCTCTTGTATCTTCTTGTTAAGGGCAGATGCTTCCTGGGCACCGTCTTTTGCCCGTTTATATTCCACTTCTACCGACGCAAGATACTTATATTTTGTATCTTGTTCTGCTATACAAGTATTTAAGTCTGCGGTCAGCTTATCCTTTTGTGCGCATAATTCATTATATTCCTGGGCTTCTTTTTCTGCTTCAAGACGTTGTTGAGCCCATTCCTGTTGTAGCTTTTCAGCGGCACGCTTTAACTGAAGGTACTTTTTGAAGCCCAATACATTCTCAAAATTATCACGAATGGTTTGGGCAAATACATTTTTCTTCAGCAGTTCACTCGATTGCATTGCATCAAACAGGAAATACTGACTCAGTTCCTGAGGCAGATTGGCTTTGATGATTTTATTGATTTCCTGTTCTGCTTTTACCCGGTCTTTGGGAGCAGTCATCGTACCGTAAACATACATATTCCCGTTCATGTTCAGCGATACGCTTTCCAATGGCTTTCCTTGCGGATTTAACTGATAAACACGCTTTAATATGTACTTCTGTTGCTGGCCGAGTACTTTCCCTACAAATGTTATCTGTAAGGAAATCTCAGGTTTGGCTGTGTTTAAGGCCCCCTGATTGAGCAATTCCATGAAATGCTCTTTGTTTTCAATTTTCAAACCATAAAGAGCTCCGCTTATGGCCTCGAATAAAGTAGTCTTACCGCCACCATTTGCACCGCCAATCAGAATAATAGGGCAATCATCATCGACTGTCAAATCCAGATCAAGTGACAAGTAAGTCTTATAATTGCTTATTTTAATTCTCTGTATCAGCATAATCGTATTTATTGACGTATTTTTTGGATTGCATTACGGATGATGTCTTCCGTTTCATTATCACTCATTTCTATCACGTCAACCTTCTTGGCATGATAGGCCTTCAGAATATCTTCACTTAACCAGTCAAAATCTACACCTTCCGCTTCACAGATTGCTTCTATCATAGCTAAATCATCTTTGCGGATGCCGTAGTGAACAAATTTCGGATCTATACCTTTAGCCATAATCTTTATGCGTTTTCAGGATAAAAAGCATCCCAGTTTAACAAATCAGTTGTATTCTCAATGGGCAGTTTGGAATATAGCCAGTTACTTCCATCTTGAATGATAACTCCTCCATAAAGAGGTGTATCTTTAGTTGAATATTCCTGTATATATTGCAACAAGGCATTATGTTTCTCAGGAGCAGTTACATCACTTCCAGCACTTTTCGTATCGAAAAGATATACATGTCCATTCTTCATACGGATAACGAAATCAACATAAAATAAAGATTTTCCGTATGCAATGGCATAATGTTGTTTTCCTTTGTCCCCATTCTTATACCACCAGTCAATCCATTGTGAATGTTCTTCCAAATATTTCACAAATTCCTTCTCCGGATTAGAAGCTTCGTTAAGTTGTACGAATGGCAGCAAAGCATGATTATTTGCTGTCTCGATATGATTAGTCTCGCTGTCATATACTCTTTCTTCCGGAATTTCCCAGTTGTATTGTTTTAATTCTCTGGCTGCCGCAGATCTTTTCTTTGCTCGCTCTCTTTTACGGGCATATGTTTCTAAGGCAGTGTCCAGTAAACGGTCAAATTTGGGTCTGTTATCATAATAAAGAACGACCTTCTTGGCATCTGTATCGAAAATTCCAAAATAGTCGGCGAGCATTTCAAGCAGATAGTTGGCTATTTTATCGGCTCTACCTTTACTCTCAAATTGATGTCCCTTACCGCTTATATATGCCATAAATACACGGTCTATTTCAGATGCTTTACGGGCAAAGCGCACTTGATCTACTTTCAATATCTGTTCTTCATTCTGGAAGTGTACATCTTTCGGAATCTCCACATTGATTGTCTTGACATCCAAACGAATTGAATTCTTTACCCGTCTTCTGTTTTCATTTACTAAATCGTCATCACTTTCTGGCAACGGAGTAAATTCATCATTATCATTTCTTAAAGCGGCCAATTCAGCGATAGAAAACAATCCGGCACCTCTTTCCAGTTTCCAGAATTCATCAGCCACTTCATACAATGTTTTTTTGAAGTCGGGTCCTAAATAATTTCGTTCCACATTAGGGCGTTCTGAATAGTAAGCCGGTAGAGATACATTCTCAAGATTTTCACGTCTGCATGCCATAATCGTATTTTTCAAGATATAGTCGGAATCGGCTGTGACAATCTGAATTTTATCTTTTGCAATGTCGGTATAAACATAACCGATATTAAGCTGTTCTTTCGGATAATGTTTCTGTTCCGGCATTCTCAGAATACGTCCTACAGTTTGTATCGTAAACTGGTCGCTTTGCAATTTTCTGAAGATTAGCAGTACAGCTGCACGAGGGCAGTCCCAACCCAAAGCAATTGCTTCTTTGAATAGCAATACTTGCGTCATATTATCGGGCCGTTCCAGTCCGGCGAGATTCTCTTTTTCGTTGGCGAGCCATACGGCCAATAATCCATTTTCGGCGGTTATCCCGCATATAGCTTCCAAATAGGTTTTCACCTGTTCTGCGATAGCTTGATCTTCCGAAGTCATGGTTTCCTTCACATCGTTGGGCAGCTGGATAAGTAATAGGGGATTGATTTTGACGCCCAATTCCTGATAAAGCTCAGCCAACTGATTACGTTTTGCCAATGCCGCCTTAATCAGATTTTCGTTAAGTGTACGCTCTTCACTGAAATCCAGTTCTATATCCGGATTCAGCACTACTTCCTTCTTAATCATTTCTGCAGCAATAACATCCTGTCGGTAAACTTTTACTTTCTCATCAGGATGAAGTGTTTTGGGAGTGGCCGAAATACGCAATTCCACAGCAGGATTGATACGTTCCAGCACCGCTGCCGATTTATCGGCAGTCTTTGACCAGAACATGTGTTCCTCATCTATGATGGCCACAATGGGCAAATCGTATTCTTCTTGTGTCCGTCGTGCAATTTCATACAAAGAAGCAAAGCTTTCGCTTTCGCGTACCATGACATTGCTTTCTTTGTTTACGCTTTCCCAGTTGACAAACAATATTTCTCCGGGTTGTATGCCTTCACTTTGCTCAATCTCGTCAAACATTACAGGACGAAGTTTCCGTGTTTCACCAAAGGCATTCTTTAGACTGGTATAACTTTGCAGGTGAAGTTTACGAGGTGCGAACCAGATATAGGCAACTTCCTGATAACGGCTGTCACCACGTTCTTTCAATTCATCGGTTATATTTGCCAAAGCCTGACAGGTCATGACCGTTTTTCCAGCACCGGTTGGTGCTTCAAACACAATTTTATGTCGTTTGCCACCGAGGTTTAACAGACGGATCGTTTTATCGGTCAGCTCATTGATGGCGTTCTGTTGGTATGGTATATTTTTCATTGTTTTCTTCCTTTTTTATTCTCCAAGTTTTTCTTTTCTATCTCTTTCATCTCCAGCAGAAAACGGTCATAGTCTGATAAAAATAACTGATCCTGTATGATTCTGTATTTTTCAAATTCCGTTTCTGCGTGTAAACGTGCAATTTCAGCAGTCACACGTCCGGCATCATTAAGAAGACCGTATTCAAAGAGATTGATAAAACTGTTCAAACGTTGTTCCCAGTCGGCCATAGTCAGAGGAATGTGACGCAAAGTCATTGATTCTGCAAAATCCAGATAGGCAGTAACCATGCGTTGAAGTTGTCCCATTTCTGTATCTGACAAATAATTTTTAGCTATCACTACATCGCTTTTCCGTATTTTCCCATCCGGCGCATCAGCCCATGTTGTCAATCCCATGTGTTCTTTTGTAGCATCTGCACGTTCCACAATGAGTTCAGCTGCAGTATGTCCATGGACAGCATAGTGCATTTTATTCTGTACTGTAGCATAAAAGCGCCGTGTAGCCAATGCAGTCTTGTCGTAGTCTATGGCAGTAGCATATAAATCTGTTATTTTTTGATAGAACAAACGTTCGCTGGCACGTATCTCACGAATACGTTCCAGTTGTTCATCAAAATACTTATCGGTAAGAAAGGTTCCGCGTTTTAGCCTTTCCGAGTCCATAACCCATCCTTTGATGGTGTACTCTTTTGCAATTCCATTTACCCATTTTCTGAATTGTACAGCTTTTTCTGAGTTAACCTTAAAACCTACAGCAATAATCATTTCCAATGAATAATGATTTGCGTTATACTGTTTCCCATCCAGGGCAGTTATTCGAAATTTTCGAATAACTGAATCTTCCTGCAATTCACTGTCTGCAAATATCTTTTTGATATGATAATTGATGGTATGTACTTCTACACCATATAGTGCTGCCATCAGTTTCTGGGTGAGCCAGATGTTTTCATCTTCATAGCGTATTTCTATCTGCTGTTCATCATTTCCCACGCATGCCACATAATTCAAGTATTCTGCTGCACTGCTGCGTACATTTACTTGCTCTTTTTTCTTATCCTGCTGCTCTTTCATGCTTCCTCCTCATCTGTAAAGTTCAACATTCCATTAAACAGGTCTTCCTCTTCTTGAGTGCTTGCCAGGGCATCTTCTTCAGGCATGACGACGGCATCCTTTTTCTTGGGCAGGATTCTGCGGTAAGTATTGTAGATGGCTTGTGGCAGAGCGCATAGCTCCACTTTGTCGCTTACATCATCAAACGAACCTTCCCAAGGATCTTCGCTGGGTGAGAACACATAAACCTTTATTGGTTGGGATATATCCATATCATAGATTATATCAACCAACTCATCGATGGCTTCTTCACGATAAATTATAAGCATCTGTTTTTTTCCATCATCGAAATAGCGGAAAACATTTTTATAGGTCTTTTGCCCTCCAAAGGTATTCTGTTCCGTATAGAGGTTTTCCTTGATACAAAGCATATCTGTAGCAAGATTAACCAGTTTTCGCATATTCTGCATTGAGCGATTGCGTCCAACAAATCCGGTACGGTAATAGCGGAGATTATTTTTGGTTAGTCCTGGAATTTCTGTGCCTTTGGGAGTTTTATATCCATTTATTACTTGTTTATTACGTTTGTAGGTTACCTCTTCGCAAATATTATTCTCGTTATTGGTAACAAGAATGCATTGGCGACGGCCTCCATCTTCTGCATTCAGTTGCATAGTGGCGTGAAGGGTTGTGCCACTTCCTGCAAAAAAATCGAGTATGACTGGATTTTCTTTTCGAGTCATTTTAAGAATTTCCATCATTAATAGTTTACTCTTAGGATTATCAAAAGGTAAATCGAACTCTTTTCCAATTTGTGAAACTTCAATATCCGTCCAATTGCTTGTTCTTAAACTTGTTGAATCTGGAGCTATCCAATGTTGAACACCTCCATTTTTACCTTTACCATTAGGAATACGACGAATGAAATCAGTTATTCCGGTAGTTTCAGAATATTCTTCCAAAGAATATTCTTCTGAATATTTGTCTTGATATTCTTTGTAATTCTTTATTGCAATATCTGCTTTCTCTTTAGAATTTCTCCATTGTCCTGTTTCTGGTGTGAAGCCTAAAATTTCATATCTCATAGTAGGTCTATCAGCATTACTCCAAAACACATCCCATCGACCTTTTGTTGGTGCTTTTTCTTTTGTCATTCTTAATGCTGGCATTAAATATTGATTTGTCTTTGAATAGCATAAGATATACTCAAAACCAACATTAAGACTAAATAATCCTTTATAAGCAAATTGAGAATTAAGACTTTTTATTCTACGCCTCACTAAGATATTATTCCTGAAATTATTTTCTCCAAATAAATCAGAACTATCACAAAGCATTTTCAATTGTGCTTGTTCATTATCATCAATTGAAATAAAAATTACCCCATCATCGGCCAACAACTTCTTTGCAATTTTCAGACGACGGCTCATAAATGACAACCACTTAGAATGTCGATAAGAATCTTCCTTATCAATATAGCTGTCATTGTATCTAAAATCTTTATTACCGGTATTATATGGTGGATCTATATAGATAACATCAATTTTACCCTCATGTGTATAAGCTAAGGTGGCGAGGGCTTCCAAATTATCCCCTTCAATCAGAATATGATTAGGGGCATCTTTATCTTCACTGATTATGGCACGTTCCGGCACCTCTGTCAAGATGGGCAGTTCATCGCGAAGACGTTCTTCTACGTCCTCCGGCTTATCTTCCCATACAAGACCATAAGTTTTATTTTCTCGTAACAAACCTAACAAGGCACTACGTTCTTTATCGGTCAGTCCTTCTAAAGTGTTGATACGTTTTATGAGATTGGCTCTATCATTACTGTTCATAACATTACTTGGCTTTACTGTTTTTGAATTCTGACTAACTGAACATCGTCACGTGTAGAGTTCAGCAGTTCTTTAATATCTACATCCAGAACACGTGCTATCTCCAGCAGCGTTTCCAGTCCGGGTTGTGATGTGTTCGTGCACCACTTCGATACTGTGGCAGGGTCTTTGCCCAATTGTTCGGCCAACCATTTGTTGGTCCGCTTCTTCTCCACAAGCACAACCTTGATGCGGTTTATGTCTTTTGTCACTTCCATTTGGTGATAATCATTTCTACTTATATTGCAAAGGTAATGAATAGAACTCAATAAAATATCATTCAAACTATATGATTTTTCATTAAAATGGCGAATTACATCAATATTTATAGATGATAATAACATGTGCTCTCAATAAAAAGAATTACCTTTGTCTTTATCAGTTATGATATTGTATTATGAAAATAGAAAGATTAACTACATTGGCGTTTTCCATGTATTCCAATAAAGGTGCTTATGCCCTTTTACTGGGTTCTGGAATATCACGTTCTGCACATATTCCAACAGGATGGGAAATTGAATCATGTCTTATAGAGCAATTGGCAGCTGTTAAAAGGATGATTATAAAGGAGGATGCACATCAGTGGTTTAAAGATAAATATAAGAAAGAGGCTTCCTATTCATCGTTATTGGAAGAGTTAGTGCAGACTCCAACTGAGAGAGTACAATTAATGAAACAGTTTTTTGAACCTACTGATGATGAAAAGGATTTAGGATGGAAGCAACCGACAAAAGCACATAAAGCCATTGCTAAATTAGCCAAAGCTGGTTATGTACGTGTTATTTTAACCACTAATTTTGACAGATTGTTGGAACAGGCATTTGAATCTGAAGGAATAACTCCACAAGTTATTTCTCATGAGGCAGCTATTTCTCAGGCAACTCCACTTGTTCATTGTCAGATCCCTACTATTGTGAAAATCAATGGAGATTATATTGATTGCCAATTTAGGAATACATCGGAAGAACTTGACGAATACCCGCCAACAATGAAGCAGTATTTGAAGCGAATATTTGAGGATTATGGACTCATAACTTGCGGTTGGTCTGGCGAATGGGATAAGGGGCTTATCAATATTATCTCAGAATCAACTTTACCCAGATATAATTCATTTTTTGCAACTGTTGGTACGGCAAAAGAAAGCATACAAGATTTATCTCGTTTAAGACACGGAGAACTGTTGCCTATATCTGGTGCGGACGAAATGTTTTCCGAACTCTGGGAGCAAGTTTCTGCATTAAATGAAAATCATGTCAATAAAAATATTGGGCATGATATAATGATCGCAAAATTTAAGAAGTATTTATCATCCAATCAATATGACATAGAGTATATAGATATGCTTGACGGATTAGGTAACAATGCTTATAATACTATAATTGAACACGCCCAATATAATTTTCAACTGACACGGGATTCTTTCTCAAAATATTTGGAAATCCACAAAGCTGCAATTTCCCCATTATTGGAAACTACAATATTGGCAGTAAGATGGGGAAAGTGGTCACACATAAAACCATTTGGTGACTTATTGGTGAAGTTGTGTATAAAACCATTTAGGAATGGCGAAAGTTTTATTGAATACACACAATATTTACATGCTCTTGCTCCAATGCTTTTATTCAATGTAATGGGGGTTGCTTGTGTGAAATACAACCGATTCAGAGAACTTGATAATATTTTAAGATTATCAGTCCCGGCTCCTAATTTTATAGATATTGCACGACGACGTCCATTATTATATTTATTAGGTGGCACGCATTGGAGTTATGATAGATGGAACTCATTAATGAGGGAATGTTATTACTATCCTTTCAGTATTTTTTTTCTTGAAGAGTTACGACCTTTTTTTAAAGATTATTTTATTGTTGATTCTGAATATGAAAAAACCTTTTTTATTTGGGAGCATATGAAATCTCTAATTTATGGTTATAATAAATGCTATATATTGTCGGAAAGTTTTCCTCTTGGTGAGTTTCTTAGAAGAGAATACATGTATAAAGAATATGGCAATGATGAGCCATATACCATATTTTGGGAAAGTGCAGATAATCTCAAGAATGAATGGGCTCCAATAAAGCAAGGAATGTTTGGAGGTCGCTATGAAAATTATAAAACAATAAGTGAAAAGGCAAATGCTTATTATAAACAAAATAGAAAATTTTAGTTACTATGGAAGATCAAATTACAAATATTATTACAATTCTTACAGCGTTATTAACAGGAGGATTTCTTATGCTATTTATAGAGAATCAGCAGATAACAACTTATGTAATAGAACGTCTTCACCAAAGAATGAATCCTTTTTTTCATAGTTTTACCAATTATGTTAAGTTTGTCTCTTCATTTGAGTCTTGTTTTAGTTGGAAAAAATGTACGACTTCAAATATGAAGAGTATGAAACAATGTATAGAGGACATCTCTAAATATGGAGGAAAAGCTATAATAAGTGGACAAGATTTCTCTATATATTCTTTTAGCGCAACAGAATTAGATTCAATTTGTGAAAAAATAAATGGCATTTGGTATTATGAAGATAAAAATATAAGTGATTTTAATGATAATGTAAGTTTTGATGAAAATCACGCTAAAAATTTTGGCGAATATAGCCTTGAATATTTGAGAGGTATTTCACCGAAATATAATCACGAACGGCTAACGAAGTCATTATTACCTAAGGTATCTGGTGATTTTTATGCCGATATATATCAACCAATACAAAATGTCTTATATGAATATGAGTATTGGATGAAAAAAGAAAAATACTTTAAAAATTTGGCTTTTGTTACAATCTCTGGAAATATACTATTTATGTTAGTTATTCTCATGTTCCATCAGTATCTGCCAATATGTATTGCTTACTTATTGTGTATTATATGTTCTGGATTGTTAATATATGAATTATATGAATTGATGAGAATTGAAAAATTAGCGAAAGAAATCATGAGATAATTTTGACTGTTATCGATGTTGATATAGTAAATCCCTGAATTTTATTTGAATATTCTAAAGTCTGGTGTGATATAGATTCATGGGAAGCTAATGGGATCTAACATATAATCTTTAAAGAAAGCTGATGGCATGTGACTTGAAAAACGATGACTATTTCAACTTATTATGAAAAGTTGTCGGAATTCGTATTTTACTATTGAATCTTGAAAGTTGTAAAATAGAAAAAGGAGAGGAAAAACCTCTCCTTCATAAAGAAATCTACATTACACCTCCAACTCCTTCAACGGCAATCCATAATTATATTGTCTGAAAAGTCCTCTGTGGATAAGTTTCAGGCCAAGGGTCTTATAATACTTGTAGTCGTCATCCTCGGTGCAGAGGTATTTGTAACCATAGCGCGGGGCGTACTCCTTGAAGAAGCGGGCAAGGTCTTTCAGGTTTTCCTGCTGGTTTCGTTTGAAGTTGCTGCGTACAATGATAATGCTCCAGTCGGGGATGCTGCCAACACCACAACTGTATTCCCAGAAACGGATATATAAATCCATTTCGCCTACATGGACGGAAACACATATGCCGTTGGCGTTGTGCATGACGGAACAGCAGTTTCTGTAACCGAATCTCTCACACAAATAGAGATTGAAATCGTAAATAAAATCGGAATAGTTCATAATAATTTAAATTTTGATGGTTAATAAAAAATTGATTATAGACTGAAACCTCGCTTGCGTTTCGGTTTCTTTTTCTTCTTTTTAAGCCGGTTGACCTGTATCGCTTCCTCCGTATCATAATCCGTAGGAGAGGGCGTGAACAATCCCACACTGATGCTAGAATGATTCTCCTGCTGGTATTCATGACGAGGTTCCTCGCGTATGGTTTCTGCCTGTGTCTGACGCTGGCTCACGGTAGCAGAAAGAGCGTTATATCTCAATTCCTGGTCGATGTTCAGGAAACTGAACTGGCGGTCAATCTTGGAACCGCTAAAGGTCAGTTGGTCACATGTGAACTTGACACCTTGCATCTCTCCGGTCGTGCGACTTAGCTTCCATTGCGTATCAATTCCGTACTTCCGTAAGGTCAGTCTCAGTTCACTCCAGCTTCGGGCGTTCGGAATTTCTCGTTTCAAGGCATGATAGATAAAATACTTTACCTTGTCATGATGACGTAACCGCATGAAATTGACATGCTCTTTTCCTTCGGCAAAATGCAAACGGTAACGGGCTGTCAGCATCTTGCAGACCTTTTCGTTTCGATAACGGTCGTTCTTGTCACTGATGGTGCGGCCGTCATTATCCACCCGGTTGTAAACGATGTGGCAATGCGGATGTTCACGGTCAGTATGCCTGGCGATGATGAACTGCGTGTTCTCGATTCCCATCAGCTTCATATAGTCGTGGGCGATCTTCAACATCAGCCCATCATCGTCACGGATGCGCTCCCCGTCTTCTGCGGAGAAGCTCAATGATATATGGCCGACCGTGTTCTTGACCTTGTCATTCAGTAAAGTCTGCAACTCGAATTGCTCCGCTATTTCTTCGGGCGAACCGTAGACACCAACCGCTTTCAGCAGTCGCGATTTATCCTCTTTCAGCACATAGTTTACGCATCCGGAAAACGATGTGCCCTTGACAATCTTACCTATCATCCTTGAGCTGTTTTATGAGTTGTGAAATCTGTTGAACGGCGGTACTGCACTCATCGGCCACACGATAAAAACCGTAAGCGTTGGCTCGTTTGGCAAGCTGGTTCAGGTTTGTGCTTTCGCCAATCAGTTTTCGTATAATGTCAAGATTTTCTCTTGTAATTCGTTCACGCACCGTACCGTGTTCGATGAGTGAACGCACTACTTCGCTTTGACTGCGTTTACTGCGTCGGCTGAGTGCTCTGAGCCAACTGAACTGTTCGTCTGTAAGACGGATTGTAACTGTATTTTTCTTGTCCATAATATTTGCTCTTGAGATTAATAATTGTGACCATCGGGAGCCGTCTCACCTTCTTTTGAGGTGAGCAAGTGGCCGGGAAATGTAATACACCGGCATAAACTTGCTCCAGTGAAAAAGAAGTGAATTAGACATCTGACAGTCATCGTTTGAAAAGTCCTTTCCGAGTATATTGAACCGTTGCTGAAAGCGGTGCTTTCTCCACATTGACAAGCTGTAAATCGAAAGTTTCGACCAGCGTTTTCAAGGCCGGATTCAACGTGATAAGACGATTGAAAATTGCGTACTTTGTCTCTTCTCTCAGCAGAAAATCGGCGATGTCATAACCTGCATCCCGTTCTTCTTTTGTTGCGTTTCTTTCCATAAAATCGAAGAGAGAAACTTCTATTCCCAGGCTCCGGATCATCTCCATTTTACTATTCCAATAGTCGGTCGCCCCCAGGTCGGGGAAGAGCAGGACACGTCGGTTTCTCAATACGCTCATGGCATTCCGATTGAATGCTCCGTTCTTTCCGCCCGAAGCAATCCAGAGGTATTGCGGCAGATAGAAGCTGGATATCAAAGCGCTTTTCTCACTCTCCACCAGGGCAACCGGGCGCTGCTGGTCGGAGGACAAAAGATGTTCACCAAATAGGCATTGCCGGAGGTTGAAATTCTCTTTCTTCAAAAGGGAATGTACCCACGTGATGTAGTTGTGCGGCTCTTTAATCCGTCTCCCGTTTTCGGGATTGTAGAGCATCACTTTTCCGGTGCGTACCTGTCCGGAAATATCCACCTGCCAGAAGACTGTAGCTCCCGGCCAATGCTTCGAGGTTCCTACATGGTAGCGCAACATCAGCTCTTCGGTAGTCTCCTGTCCGAAATGGAAACTCAGGAACTGAAATAGCTTGTTCGTGTAATACAATTTCAGGGACTGCCTCATGATTTCCGGCTCAATGAATGAAGGTTCAGGAGGCAGACTGATGCGTGGCTTTGACACCGGTACAAACTCTTCGCTCAATCGTTCCTTGGCCATCAGGTTCTCGTCGAAGTACATTTTGGGCGTATAGTTATAGCCGCACTTCTGTTCATGGTTGCATCGCCCTACATAATCAGGAAAGTTGATTTGCTTTTCCGTATCGATGTATTTGGCGAAACAACTTTTGCGGTGGCAGTTCGGGCATGTGTGCCGGGTGCTGACACCTTTGTATGGTTCTAATGTAAATCTGTAGTTCATTTTTCTTTCTGTTTGGATGTTACTATGCATATTTTCGCAACTTCACAAACCCCTCGGTTGCGAAAATGTGCATAGTAACAGGTTTATTTACTGTATTCTCCATGATTCTCTTTTCTGAATAATGTTCCGATATGGCGTTTTAGAAACATCTTGAAAGCATGCTCTTTCATCCCGTAACTTTCAGCAATGCCGATACCTTCTGCCGTTGTAAATCTGTAAGGCAGATTCAGGTATATGTTGCGGTGCAATTCGCTCAACTGTTCCTGACTGACGACAGTCTGCACTTTTACGGCTGTTGTCCGAAAATATTCAGTCAGCAGGATGGCACGATTCACGCTTTCAAGGTCAATCGTAGTCTTATCGCACTCTCCGCAAGTCCATCGGGCAAGCTGGATAATCAGACAAAACCGGATAATATAGATTTCCAGTTTGCAGTACTTGGCATCTTCATCGAATGGCAGGCATTGAGGCTGCAACTCATTATTCTCGTCATGCGGACAATCCTGTGCGATCAGCTTGTCGATAATCTGTTGCCACTGGATTTCCAGTTCTTCTGGAGTTTCCCGGTCGTTCCATCTGCTTTTCAAGACAGATTCAGGCATCACGAAAAGAATACGGTCTATGAAACCGTTACTCGAACGCTCGCCCTTGACCAGTTCGCCCAGAATTTTCTTTTGGATGGTACCGATAACGGAGATATAGGGACGTCTGATAAAAATGGAACTTTGTGTACTCTTGCGGTCGGAAATCGTGGGCTTGGCATTGAACACCGAAAGCCAGAACTGTTCTTCCGAACCGTTATTGTAACGGTTGAAGTTCTTGAACCAGGCCGACAGCTCGTCCGACCAAAGGCAGAGTCCTCTGGGATTTTGGGCATGTATCAGGCTCAATCCTTCGGGAGTAATATCCGAAACAAGAAAGCGTCTGCGCATGGGAGCCTGCGGAAATTCATCCAAACCAGCTTCAATGCGTTCCTTTTTGCTCATGGACATAGTGCGTTCATACTCGGCATACAGCTTCTGATATTCCTGATTCTGACAATAGTCGTGTTCAATAAACGGCTGGAAAGCGAAACTCAGCGGATGACTCTTTTTCGCTCCGGGGCGTCCAATCAGTGCCATGTACAGGATGGGACTTTCCAGCCAGTTGCGCTTCACCTGCACCAGATGGGAATTTCCAATCCCCACGGCAATGGCCGCAAGGATAGCTGCGGCGACATAATCCACGGGATAGCCCTGACAATAGTGCAAACTGCTGATGATGCGCAGAATCCTGATAGGAAAGATTTCTATCGGGAACTCACCACCGGACATTTTGGCTCCAATGCGCACAGCCTCGCCGATAATACCTTCTGCTGTTAATTTGGAGGTTTCCATAGCGGCACAGATCAAAAGTTATAGCCTCCCTTTGGTTTGCGCTTCGCTCCATGTACTATCTCTGCTGCCTGTTCCTGGAGCGACATTGCCCGCATCTGCTTGCGCCCGGACTCAATCCATTGCAGCAACTCATCTTCATAGAAGTAGAGTTTCTTACCTTTTTTATAAGCTGGAATCAGTCCTTTACGCGCAAGCGTGTAAATGGTAGGTTTTGCTTTTCGTGTGATTTTACAGGCTTCGTCAATTTCAACAAGACGATGCTTGTCGGAAGAAGCCTGCGGTTGCAATGCTGCCACCATTTGCCGGATTTGTTCCATATGTTCTGTGAGATAACCTACCGCCTGCGGCAGCTTATCAAAAGTGATTTGTTCGTTTGCCATACGTACTCGTTTTTAATTGTTCGCAGGCAAAGGAAATTGGTGTTTTGATGGTGGAAAACATCACCGGAATATAACTGTGAGATAACTATTTATTCTATTATAGTCTTGATAATTAAGCAACTGTATACTTAATACAATGTCTATAATGGCGATTATTTGGAATTAATTGATAAGGGAAACTGTTTTTTGTAAAAATAAAGCGTACTACGATAAAATATACGCAATAATAGATGAAACCTGATTAGTTTTTTTACTACTTTTGTTTATGTTTGAGGCATAAATGACAGTATGAGAAAAATTACTCCCGAGTTAACAGAAGAAATATCTAAATTTACTTCACCTGAAACTGTTGCTAAAGATGAGGCGATAGAAGTTTCTAACTATAGAGAACTTCGAAAACACATTGCGCAATTATCTTACGCAAACAAAGATTGTATATTATTCTATCGTGGCCAAAAAGAAGACTACAAAAATACGAAATCAGGCAAATCTACATTCTATCCGTCTTTGTATAGAGGAGAGAGATTAGATAAACATGAGTTAAAATATAGATGGGAAAAATTAAATATAGCTAGTGAAATATTTATTAAGAAGTTAAAATCTAAATATCCAAGCAAAACCTATATCGTGAAAAGAAAAAGAATCGTGCAGTGGAGCATCCTACAGCATTATGAAGTAACGGAAACTCCATTGATAGATGTTACCCAATCATTAAAAGTAGCTTGTTCGTTTGCGGTACTAGATAACGATAATGAGTATGCTTATATATATGCTTTTGCTCTCCCATATTTTACCAATCGTATTTCTGTAAATTCTGAACATTATTTGACAAATGTTAGACTTTTAAGTGTAGCACCACCTCAAGCTCTCAGACCATATTATCAAGAAGGATTTTTGATTGGGGAAGATGAGTTTAGTGAAACGTATACAAATAAAGATGAGTTAGATCTCAATAATCGATTAGTTGCAAAATTTAAGTTTAAAAATAATAGTGCATTTTGGGGTGAATCAGAGAGAGCTTTGACAAAAGATGATTTATATCCCCAAAATGATGAAATAGAAGCGTTATGTAAAGAGGTCTCTATTGAATTATTTGATGTTCTTGCTAACAAAAGAAGTACGGAAATATCTGGTGATTATTACTTATCTTTTATGAGCAAGTGGATTGCGATTGAAAAATTGTTATTTGAATATTTAGGTAAGAATAGTAATTATAAACATTTAACCTCTGCAGGATTGATTAAAAAGATTACAAATTCTGATTTAAGGATAAGATTGAATAGAGCAAGAGCGCAACGAAATTTCCTGGCACATAATGTTGATAAGGATATTTCTATTAAAGAGTTACTTAGTAAAGAAGAACTTGAAAAGTTATATTTAGATTTACAAAAATATTTTCAATTGCATTATTGACAAATGGAGGAAATATTAATCATTCGATTAATTTGACTCTGAGGTTAAAATATTAATATTGGGGGCTTGTTAACTCAACTATGCACTTTGTTTCTGTGTTAGACATTTTACGCTCTATGGTTGAGATTTCCAAGTCGCGAAGGGTATGTGCAAAGACATTCTTAATGAAGGTAGCAGTATGAATACGCTTTCTACCAAAAGCCTTGCCAATATTCCAACCAAAGTGCATAATGTCAATGCTTTTAAGTTGTGAGTCAACCTTTACGGGCGATATCTTTTGCAAGGTATCGCCTGAACTATATTCTACGATGTATGCGCATAGGCGGTTGAGATCTTCTTCACTCATATAGGCAACCATTGTTTGCTTCGTATATCTAATGACCTTTTCCAATTTGGTTTGAATAGCACGATTCTTTTTTGCGATAGATTTGGTTCGCATAACTTCATATTCTGAAGGTTCAGAGATTGTTTCTTCAGCGGTAGGAGCAGACTCAATGACATCAAGCGTAGTTTGATTTGAATCTTTGACTGTAAGGGCTTCCGGAACAGAAACGGTATCATTGTTATCTTTCATCTTTTGAAAAGCAGAGAAACGCAATAGAGAAGCTTCTATGCGCGGCAGCAGAAACTGATTGAAAGTTGTCTGTAAACTGGCATAGATCGCCATCAAGACAATTACTGTTGCAAAAAATGCAACACTACTACTGAAATCGTCAATACCTTTGGATAAAACAAACTGCCGAGCTAAAACGCCAACGACAAGAGTACCTACCAATACAAGGGAATATAGTGCTATATGTTCTATACTTTTCTGATTCATAGTGATATTTGCTAATTGTTTGTGCGCAAATATATGTCATTTAATAGATACCATGTTATAAATCCAAGAAAGTGGCAGCATTTGTCCTCGATATGTAGCTTTTTTCCTAGTTAAGAGTTTAATAACTATGAATTAAATTCGGCTTTATTATGTAATCTATTATTTTGAATTTAATCTTTTAGAAAATAATAAGATTGTAGTAGCTATCAATATTAAATGTGTATATTTGCTTGTAAATCAATTTTGTAATATGCATATAGTCTATAAAAGTAAACCTATGCCGATTCATATTGATGAATATGAGCATAATTCTTTTGAATATGATAAATGGATCATATCAGATGATTACAGGGAATTAAAATTTGGTTATGAATATCGTATTATAGTTTCTACAAAAGAAACTATAAAAGATTATAATGACTTAACATATGATTCAATTTTGACATCAGGTTTTGTGGAAAAGCTAACGATGTTGCTTAAATATGTCTTAGGAATATCTTTAAATTCCCCTCATAATCAGATATTTCACAAAAGGATTAGAGCTGTAGACTTTAGAGAGATACCTAAAGGTTGGGATGCTAATATTGATGAAATTGATACATATTTAATGGAAACGCTTCCTTCATTTGCACGGGCTGTTCCTATTCCTACTAATGGAAATATGAAAACCTCTATTTTGGATGAATTACATATTGCTCTTAATAATTATGATTCTTTAGATGAAGAAATTAAAGATTTAATAGCAGTGCATAATAGTGCTGTTGAATCCGACGAAAGAGCGTGTTATCTAATTATGGGGAAACTAATTGACATGATTAATTGGTTATATCCATTAAAGCATAGACTTGATAGACGAATTAAAGAAACTTTTCCTGAGCTAATTCCTTTCTTTGGAGATACAACAATAAAAGATTTAATGGGAATTGCTAATTCAAGAAAAGAAACAAGGCATTATAATGCGTCACCTCAATCATCTCATCCTGCATTAACAAATCAAGAGGCTGAATTATATTTTCAGCTTATAGATATTTTAGCTTTAAACTATAAAATCCCTTAAATTGGCGTAATATTATGGCATCGGGGCGATTTTTTTCGCCTCGATGCTTGATTTTCAGGCAAAAAGTTTGGCAGAATCAA
>NZ_DBMACV010000059.1:0-22268 GCF_057861905.1 Phocaeicola sp.
TTGTTAATTTGTAATTAATTGTTTGTCAGACTTAAATATACAAAATAATTCGGTGATTACCAACTTTTAAAGATACTTTCTTATCCCGAACTCACGTATAATCTGATTGATATGGATCGTGATGATGATTAAACTGGTTATTACTACTTGATGAAGTTACAGAAAAAAATAAAAAATGCAGGCCTTAAGTTTGAGGTCTGCATTTTTTATTTGCTTGTTGTCGTAGTCCAAGACACGTACGAATGTTTCGATTAAGTTAAAGTCTTTTTAATGTGTCGGACAGTTTTTTGAAGAGCACAATTTTAAACATATATGTCAGAGTGCCTGATAGGTGAAATTGGTAACGTAGACTTCGCCTTCACCTCCAGCGTAAATACCCGGACGTACAGAGAGAAACTCTCCTAATGTGTTATGATGATATCCTTGCATATCGAAGCCCCATGGATATTTGTGCCATGTCTTTCCGTCGCTACTATACCATCCTGAGATTATATTATTAACATTTTGCAGTCGTATCCACAAACGACACTTACCATCTTTGAATTTTATTTCTACTTTAGGCTGGTTGCGATGTACAGCTCCTCGGCGATAGCGTAATAGTTCTCCGGGGCGGAAGCCTAATCCGAAATGCATATCCTTATTATAATACATCACTAAACCAGCAGATGCTTTTTCATTGTTCAGTTCCAGACACGCTTCGATTTTGTAACTGTGATCTCCTGCTCGTGCTAAAAGGGGAGATGCATCTTGAGGACTATTGCCTTTACCTTGTAGTGTAATTTGCTCGGAAGATACATGAAACCTGGTGGAGAAGTTTTCTCCGGCTGCTTGCCATACAAAATCTTTTATATGACGTTGCTTGGGACGCTGAGGAGTAGGAAGCGGAGCTGGTTGGTTCGTCAGGTGTAGCCATTTGTCCTTACCAATCGTAACTTCACGTACTAATGTTTGACGTCCCAATGTCAGAAAACCTTTTTCATAACCATGAAAGAACAGCAGTAATTTGCCATCCGGAGTATCAACTATCGATCCATGCCCCTGACTCCACCATGTTTCCTCGGGAGATAAGGTACGAAGTAATGGATTTTGGGGAGCGTTTTCCCATGGACCTTGTATCTTTTTGGAACGTGCCTGTATTACCATATGGCCGGTAGGGGGACCGGCTGTACCACCTTCAGCAGCTAATAGATAATACCATTCTCCTATTTTCTTTACATTAAGTCCTTCGAGAGAGAAACTTTCTATATCCCATTCTTCAGGAATTTCCCAACCTTTATAGATTATTGTCGGTTTAGCAGTGATCGAAAGACCATCTTTACTTAGAGGATGCAAATCTCCTGAGCTAAGTAATAAATAGCGGTTTCCTTCGTCGTTTGTAACATGCTCGGGATCTATACCGCCTACTTTTAAGTCGATTGGTGTACTCCAGGGACCTTCAGGACTATCTGCCCATGTTACCATATTTGTTTTTTCTCCTTTTTCATTGCGAGTCGGGAAATAAATGTAAAAGCGATTGTTATATACACATAAATCGGGTGCCCAAATATCTCCATTATATTCTGGTAAAGCTGCAGAACATGGAGTCCAGTCGGCAAGGTTCTTGGAACTGTAAACAATGAGTCCCGGGTTATAAATGAAAGATGAATGTACCATGTAATAGGTATCGTTGACCCGTACTACAGAGGGATCGGGCATGTCGCCTTCCAGTAGCCGGATTGTTGTGGAAGGTAATGTAGTTTTGTCTTGTTCCTTTTGTCCCTCATTCCCGGTGCAAGCCGTAAACAAAGCGGCCAGCAAGAGGGTGTAAAAACTTGTTTTCATAGTTATAAAATTTGTGTTAGTGTTTCGTTTTGCAAGTTCGTTAAAAGGGGCGAGAAATGCAAATGTTTAAACAAGGATTAATTCCGAGTCCTTGAGTCTTGGGGATATTTCTACCTTTCTCGAGTGGAAATAATGAATTTGTCTTTTAAAAATTAGGATAGTAACTTCTTAGGAAATTGATTGATTTAGGAATTTGGAGATTGATTTGAAGGAAATATATCAGGTTGGCCATAAACTTTCGGCAACAAATGAGCTGGTTGTTTATAATAAAACAAGCGGACATTTTTCAATGAAATAAGGTTGAGAAATGTTCGCCTGCTTATTTATTTATGGATTGCAGTTCAATAGAGCTCTTCATTGTAATTGAATAACCAGTCTGCGTCCTTCAGGAGCGGATGATGTTTATCCTTTTCGGAAAGAACAACCTTGTCAGCCGGAATCCGCCAGTCAATACCAAGAGCCGGATCATCCCATGCTATGGCACCTTCACTCTGAGGAGCATAGAAATTATCACATTTATACTGGAAAATAACTTCCTCGGTCAAAACGCTGAATCCGTGCGCAAAACCACGTGGAATAAAGAACTGACGGTGATTTTCCTCGGTCAGTTCAACAGCTACATGCTGTCCGAAAGTAGGAGAGCCTTTACGGATATCTACAGCAACATCGAGAACTGCCCCCTTTACAACACGGACCAGCTTGCTCTGTGCAAAGGGAGGTTTTTGGAAATGTAGTCCGCGTAATACACCGTAGCTTGATTTACTTTCATTATCTTGCACAAAACGTACAGTACGCACCTGTGCATTGAAATCTCTTTCAGAAAAAGATTCAAAAAAATATCCTCTGTCGTCTTTAAACAAACGGGGCTCGATAATGACCACCCCGTCGATAGCTGTTTTGATAACGTTCATTTTCTTTATATAAATAAATATTTAATCGTTCAGTCCCAGTTCATCAATTACTTTTAGCAGATACTGGCCATATTGGTTTTTTAGCATAGGCTGTGCAAGCTGACGCATTTTTTCAGCAGTAATCCAGCCATGGCGTAAAGCTATGCCTTCCAGACAGGCAACTTTCAGTCCCTGACGTTTTTCTATCACTTCGATGTAAGTAGATGCTTCAGCCAGTGAATCGTGTGTGCCAGTATCAAGCCATGCAAATCCACGTCCCAGCGTTTGCACTTTTAATTCCCCATCGGCAAGGAAACGTTGGTTGACAGTTGTAATTTCAAGCTCTCCTCGTGCCGATGGTTTGATATGCTTGGCTATGTCTACAACCTTGTTCGGATAGAAATAAAGTCCGGTTACCGCATAGTTCGATTTGGGATGTTCAGGTTTTTCTTCAATGGAAAGACAGTTTCCCGCTTCATCAAATTCTGCAACTCCATAACGTTCAGGGTCGCTTACCCAGTAACCGAAGACTGTTGCTTTTGCTTCTTCTTCCGCTGTACGGACAGCCTCTTTCAGCATGGCAGTAAATCCGTTGCCGTGGAAGATGTTGTCACCAAGTACCAGACAAGCGGCATCATTACCGATAAACTTTTCGCCGATGATGAATGCCTGTGCCAGTCCATCGGGTGAAGGCTGTTCTGCATATTCAAAATGTACGCCGAAATCACTTCCGTCACCCAGCAGACGACGGAATCCCGGAAGGTCGTATGGAGTAGATATAATAAGTATTTCGCGTATTCCGGCAAGCATCAGCGTTGAAATGGGATAATATACCATAGGCTTGTCGAAGATGGGGAGCAGTTGTTTGGAAACTCCTTTTGTAATGGGGTAGAGGCGAGTACCTGAACCTCCCGCTAAAACTATACCTTTCATAATTCTTCTGTGTTTTTTCTATTTCTATGCAAAGTAAGAAGATTTTCTTATATCGGCAAAGTTTTCGGTTGTAAAGTAGTTATGTTAGGGATTTTATCTATTTTTGTGCATCCTATTTACATAAAATAATTAAGATTCAATGAATAGACGACACTATCTGGTGGCAGCAATGTGTCTGATGACGCTGGCTGCTTGCACACAGAAGACCGAATTACCCGAGAATCCGAAAGACAAGGAAGAATATCGCGACAGTCAGGGCAACAGTTGGATTTACAATGCCATGCTGATGCGTTGGGCCTTGATGCCTTCTCTTGCCAACGGACTGAGTACGACTCATTATTATTATCCGAAGTCGGGTTCGTGGACCGATGCGAACGGTACTCGTGTGAACGCTCCTTCGGGAGTAAAGGTCAGCCCGTCGGGTACAAATAAGTCGAAATCGAGTGGGAATGTGTTTGGTACTACCCGCCGTTCATATAGTATTCACGGATAAACTCTGGGTAAGATGGAAAGAATCAACGTTATCCCTCGTCCTGATTACAAGGAGAAAATAGAGGCTTTAGGCTTCGATTTTCATGGAGATTACTGGCGGGAGGAAGCCTGTTACCGCTTTACGACAGCCGAAATTGAGCAACTGGAAGAAGCGACAAGGGAAGCCTATCGCATGTATTGTGAGGCTGCCGAATACATTATCTCGGAAAAACCGGAATTTATGGAACGCATGTTGCAGATTCCTCCTGAGATTTGTGAGCGCATCCGCGAGTCATGGAATCGGGATGAATTGAGCTTGTACGGACGTTTCGATTTCCTGCTCGACGGGAAAGGAGTGCCTCGTATTCTGGAATTTAATGCTGATACGCCTACCTCTCTGCTCGAAGCATCAGTCATCCAGTGGCAGTGGAAGGAAGAATGTTTCCCGGAGTGCGACCAGTACAATGGCATTCATGAAGGTTTGGTGCAGTCGTGGAAAGATATTTTTCCGGCGGGAAGCGATATCCATTTTGCCGGAGCACTCGACGACCACGAAGATACCGGAACCTTGCAATATCTGGCAAGTACGGCCATGGAGGCAGGTTTCTCTACCCGTGTGCTCGACATGAATGCCATGAACTTGCAGGACGGTCTTTTTTATGATCCTTCCGGCGAACGTATCCGCAGATGTTTCAAACTTTATCCTTGGGAATGGATGGTAAACGAAAGTCCGGACGGATGTCTGGCTCAGGTGGAATGGCTGGAACCTATCTGGAAACTGGTGATGTCGAACAAGGCCATTCTGAGTGTCTTGTACGAATTGTTCCCCGATTCACCTTATGTGTTGCCTTGTTATTTATCACGTCCGCAGCAGGGAACATTTTGCAAGAAGCCGGTCTTCTCGCGCGAAGGACATAATGTAAGTGTGGTCGATATCCGCCAATGGGAAGAGCATGCACTTCTGAAAGAAACGGAAGGTGACTACAATACGGGAGCTTATGTCTATCAAGAGTATGTAAAGCCCACAACCTATAGCGGACGTTATCCGGTCATCGGGTCGTGGATAGTAGGAGGAGAGCCTGCCGGAATCGGTATTCGTGAGAACCGTACCGAGATAACCGACAATCTCTCCGAGTTTGTCCCGCATATTATTTCATGCCTCTAGCCTTGTAGATACGTTCCTTGGCATTGTTGATGCTTTGGAACTTTTCTTCTGCGGCCTTGCGGATGTCTTCTCCCAGCGTAGCTACGCGGTCGGGATGATGCTTCAGCGCAAGGCGGCGATAGGCGGCGCGCACCTCATCGTCGGTAGCCGTAGATTCTACTTCCAATACCTTGTAGGCTTCTTCCAGCGAGTCGCCGGACAAGTTCAGCATCGATTCTACTTCCTTGGCCGACAATTGCATAGACTGTGCGACCTCTTTCAGTGCGTCAATTTCGGCTGCACACACATTTCCGTCGCTGCGTGCTATCTGTGCCAGAAAACTTAGCAGTTGCAGACGCTCCTCATAGCTCATGTTGGCTGCAATCTGTGCGCCACATTCGCGTATGGTATTCTGAAAAGCGTGCGGGTTGGTTGCGCCCATCTGCTTGCGCTGTTCAAATAAGTTCAGCAGAATCTGTTCACCTTCCGTTACGGCATTCTCCCCGAAATTGGTTCGCAAAAAGCGCCGTACAAATTCCATTTCACTGTGCATGATTTTTCCGTCGGCACGGATGATATACGAAGCCATGACCAGCAGCGAGAACAGAAAGCTGTTTCGCTGTCCTTCGTATGTTTCGTTTCCGTTGTCGGTACCCATATTTTCGGGTACATATGCAGCTTTGTCGAACAGTGAGCCGATGGCATAACCCGCCAGTGCTCCCAGTGGTCCCATGGCCATGAATCCCATGATACCACCAATCCATTTTCCTAATTTCATTTATGCGATATTAATTTTTAGTTTTACGCGATAAAGGTAGTAAAAACCGCGGAATATTTTATAGGCATACAGAAAATCCTTACATTTGTGGCATGATGAAACCACAACTACTGATTGGAGCTGCCGCTTCGGGCAGTGGAAAAACTATTTTTACCATGGGACTGCTGCGGGCACTGAAGAAACGTGGCTTGCAGGCACAGCCGTTTAAATGCGGTCCCGATTATATTGATACCCAGTTTCACGCGGTTGCAGCCGGACGTCCGTCGGTGAATCTTGATACGTGGATGATGCACCACCATCATATTCAGCGTATCTATAACCGACAGTCGGAGGATGCTGATGTTTGTGTAACCGAGGGTGTCATGGGATTATTCGACGGATATAGCCGCGACAAAGGTAGTGCGGCGGAAATAGCCCGGCTTCTGAATCTTCCTGTAGTGCTGCTGGTGAATGCACGTACCGCAGCTTATTCCGTGGCTCCCATGCTTTTCGGTTTCAGACATTTTGCGCGAGGTATGAAGATAGCAGGCGTCGTGTTCAATCAGGTTTCATCAGCTTCGCATTATGCTTTTCTGAAAGAGGCTTGTACCGATGCCGGGCTGGAGGCTTTGGGGTATCTTCCGTATTCAGAAGAACTGTATGTACCTTCTCGCCATTTGGGACTGACACTGACGGCGCGGACTTCCATGAACGAGATTGTGGAAAAAGCCTCGGTTCTGGTCGAGAAATATGTGGAGATGGATAAGCTGCTGAACTTGTGTCAGTCGGTTTTTCCCTGTCCGTATACGTTGCCTTATGTTTCTGAAACGGCTGTTGAAGAAACTTTGCGCCGGAAACTGAAGATAGCGGTTGCAAGAGATGAAGCGTTCTGCTTCATCTATTACGAAAACCTGAAGCGCTTGGCCGAGCAGGGACGGATTACATTTTTCAGCCCTCTGCGCGATAGCAAGCTCCCGGCAGCCGATTTGGTCTATCTTCCGGGAGGGTATCCCGAACTCTATGCACGCCGTTTGCACCATCGCCGGGAAATCATGCAGCAGTTGTGCGATTATGCAGCAGAGGGTGGCAAGATTTATGCCGAATGTGGCGGCATGATGTATCTGGGACGTACACTCACTACGCGAAAAGGGGTAGCATTTGATATGGCAGGTGTGTTGCCGATAGATTGTACGGTGGAGCATCCACGCCTCCAAGCAGGCTATCGCGAAACGGAATACAACGGTGTGTCGTTGCGGGGGCATGAGTTCCATTTTTCGGAGCTCGTTTCTTCCGGTCACTTGGCTTCTGTTGCCCGATTATGTGATGCATGTGGCACTGAGGTCGACACTCCTTTGTACCGATACAAAAACGTCATTGCAGGATATACACACTGGTACTGGGGAGAAACCGACCTCATGCAGTTATGGAAATAAACGAAACCGTTTCGCTAAGTTAAATGTGGCGGATAACCCGTGCCGGAACCCCGCCGACAATTGTATTTTCGGGCACATCTTTCGTGACTACCGCACCGGCTCCTACCACAGCATTGTCGCCGATGGTCACTCCTTGCAGGATAGTTGCATTGGAGCCCACCCAAACATTTTTACCAAGCACGATAGGTGCCGGATAAGTGGTCTGCCGGTCTGCCGGAGCCAGCCCGTGGTTCAGGGTGGCAAACACCACGTTATGTCCAATCTGGCAGCCGTCGCCCAAGACGACTCCTCCGTGATCCTGAAAATGACAGCAGGCGTTGATGAATACATCTTTTCCTATCGTAATATTTTTTCCGAAATCAGTATAAAAGGGTGGGAAGACGCGGAAAGAGCTGTCTACCTCTTTCCCAAACAGGCGCGACAGCAAGGCGCGTACTTCTTCGGGAGTATGGTAAGCATTGTTCAGCTCGAAAGTAATGCGTCGAGCCTCGTTGCTCATATCGTTCATAAACTGATGGATTTCGGCTGTGTTGAGTGCACGGCGTGTCTTCACATATGCTAAGAAATCAGGAAGTGTCATAACTTTTATGTATTGATTGTTTATGCTACAAAGTTACTTCGGGTTATGTAAAGATGTTGTAGATAAATTACAGAGACTATAACCTTTATTACAGATTTTGTATCGACCTGCTTCTCTCGACGGGCGTATGCAACGGGGTTTTGCAGGATACGTTATTCTTCTTTGGGCAGACCTCGAGGTAAAGAAACTGGCAGTTTCTTGAAACATGCCGACAAGTCCTCTGTTTTTTGTACAAAAAATAAAATCTTTTGTACAAATTTTGAAAAAAGATGCAGAGGTTTTTGAGGAAACTTCCTGACCTGACGGATAGTGTCTGCTGGACAAGTTTTTTGATTGTTATACTCCCTTGAACCAAACGTGCTTTTAAAGCTTGGGTAGAAGTGCTTTCTATGAGTGCTGCAGTGAATGAATTTTTATTTGCTGTCAATTAAATTTGATTACTTTCCCTGTGATTGTTGTTTTTAGTTTTGCTGACCGGATGAACTGGCAGTGAATGTTTCCTCGTTTGCTGGACTGCAAGTTGATAATGAAATACAGGCAAGTAGTATGAAGGAAAAAGGTGATAGTCTTTTTATGGAACATTCTTTTTTTTGAATTATCGTTGTCATTTGTTTTCTGATACAGAATGTGGAATATAAATCATTGGTATATGCATCCGGATTACTGATTTATGTATCGGGCGTTTACGGTTTTGTGGGTTGTGTATTTATTGGTATCTTTGTACGGATTAAAAACAGAAAATATGGGAGATGTTATCAGATTCGATTCAGTAGAGCAATATAATAAATTGTATGGTCAGGAAACTCTTCATCCATTAGTGACGGTAGTCGACTTATCTAAGGCCTCAACATTTCCGACACATGCTACAATGAATTTTGGATTGTATGCTCTTTTCTTGAAGCAAACTCGTTGTGGTGATTTACGGTATGGCAAACAGACGTACGATTATCAGGAAGGTACAGTGACAAGTTTTGCTCCGGGGCAAGTAGTTGAAGTGAATATGGAACCGGGAGTACGCCCTTTGTCGTATGGTTTGTTGTTTCATCCAGACTTGATAAAAGGGACTCCACTCGGGCAGGAGATAAAGCATTATTCTTTCTTCTCTTATGCATCGAATGAAGCATTGCATCTTTCGGATGAGGAAAAAGGTATTTTTCGCGATTGTCTGGATAAGATTCATTTGGAGCTCGTCCGTCCGGCTGATAAACACAGCAAAAAGTTGATTTCGCGTAACATTGAATTGTTGCTGGATTACTGTATGCGTTTTTATGAAAGGCAGTTTGTTACTCGGACAAAGGTGAATAGAGGAATCTTAGTTCAGTTTGAAGAACTGCTGGAACAATATTTTCAAAGTGACCGTCCGCAAGTACAAGGACTTCCTACCGTGAAATATTTTGCCGATAGTGTGCATTTATCGCCTAACTATTTTGGTGATTTGATAAAGAAAGAAACAGGTAAGACTGCCCAAGAATATATTTTGGAAAAACTGATTGACGTAGCAAAGGAAGAAATCTTGGGCACGGACAAGAGTGTCAGTGAGATTGCGTATGGATTGGGCTTTCAATATCCTCAGCATTTTACTCGTATTTTTAAGAAAACGGTAGGGTATACTCCTTCGGCATATAGGATAATTCGGTAGAAAAAGGTTTTATCGATATGGTTAAGCCACGTTTATAATTTGCTGTTCGTAAGATAGAGGTAAACTATAAACGTGGCTTACGTTTTAATTCTCAGGAATAACTTCATTCAGACAGGCTATGGCATTTAGTGTACGCGGATATCCTATATAGGGCAACAGCTGCGTGGCGACAGTCAGTAATGTTTGTTTGTCATTCCCTACATTGACGTTTCCTGCGATATGTCCTTTCACTTGAGGTTCGCATCCTCCCAGAGAAATTAGAATTGCGAATGTCAGGAGTTCTCGTGTCTTAGGGTCGAATACAGGGCGAGTCTGATAATCTCCGAAACAGTTTGCTGAAAGATATTTTTGAATGTGCAACTGATTTGCAGGGGATGTTTCATACAGATGGTCTATCTGGTTGCCGAAAATATCTTTTTGTAGAGCCAGCCCTTTCTCCATTCGGGTAGCCGGCGTTACAACGGATTGAGGCGCCAATGGGAGTTTTACTCCTTTCTCCGAAAGAAAATCATTTGCCACTTCAATCAGTTCCTCCACTTTCGACATGCCGGCATAAGGTACAGCATGGTATAAAACCTCTTTTATTTCTAAGGGAGTAATGTCATTGGCAAGAGCGGCATGAAGTGTCTTTCGGTATTCCGTTGTAGAGTTTGTTGCTATGGTGGAAGCCATTGTAACCAGAATTCGGCTTCGTGTTTCCAGTTGACCGTATTTTGCTACGTCTCCAAAGGTAAAATTGCCAAATATTTCAGCCAGCTCTGGATCAGTGATTGCTAAATTATCGTGATATGTGGCATACCATGTCGACTGATTTTTGGCTGCTTCGGCAGATAACTCTCCGTTTGGTGAAGTTGCAGCTGAGTATTCTTCATCATCGACAGGCTCTAACCAGGTATTTTTATTCGTCTGGGGATTACATTCAATAGCGAGATGCGAAAACCAACTATCGGGTGCTGCTCCATGCCAGTGAATTACATTGGGAGCTATTTCTACAATATCTCCTGGAAGCAGCAAGCGTGCCGGTTTATTCTTTTCTTGATAAAATCCTTTTCCTCCTACCGCAATCAGGAGTTGCCCTCCCGTATGGCTGTGCCAGTTGTTGCGGCATCCTGGTTCGAAAGTCACATTACATATCGGAGTGTTCAGCTCTTTATTGCTCGTTAATAGGGCTAAATAAGATTTTCCGATAAAGAATTTGGCATATTGCACATTCTCTTCACCAATGGGAAATGTGCTGAGATGTTGGGGTACACGATTTTCTTTTTCCATATTCTGTGCATTTAATATAGTTATTGGGAGCATTGCTGTCAGGGCAATACATATAGTTGTAATTTTTTTGACTTTCATGGTACGGAGGGTTTAGAATAATCCTTTTTTATATACCACAAAATTACTGTGCTCCACGTTAACCGAACATAAACAGATTACAGATTCTTGTACCCGAATTACCGAAATAAAACGGATATGCCTTTATTATTCGGGATCAATCTCGTTGGGTGAAGGAAGTTGTTTCCAGCCTTCGCCAAATGTGTCGTAAGCGTCCGTTACTACAACAAAAGCCTTAGGGTCTGCTGCCTTGATAGTGTGTTTTACACCAGCTACTTCTTTATAACTTACAACGAGGAATATCATTTCTTTTTCTTTGCCTGTATAGAGTCCGCTGCTCTTTATACAAGTGGCTGTACGATCAAGGTCTTTTAGTATATACGAATGCAGTTCAGTCATTTTTTTATCGCTGATGACAAATATCAGTTTGTCGTTTTTAGAACCGTTTATCATGTATGCTATGACTCGGGAAATAATAAAAATGGTGATAAGTGAGTAGAAAGACAAGTGCCAGGAAGGTTGTATGGAGTCTTCTGCGCTGCCTATTCCGAAACCTATAACCAGAAGGCCAAAACAAACTACCGTTCCGTCGACCAGCAAGATAGCTTTTGAAAAACGTATATGACAATACTTTTGGAGCAACATACCTACAATGTCACTACCTCCCGTTGTTGCTTGATTACGGATTACAATGCCTGTGCCTATACCTATCAGCGTTGCTCCCATGATGCATGCCAGCATCAGATGATCGGACAGGTTCATGCTTCCTCCTATCAGTTGGGACGGATCAAGTGCCTGAAGGGCTTCTTCGGTAGGATAGACCATTCTTGACATCATATTCATCAGAAAGGGAGTGGTCATGGCTGCGGCAATAGTACGTGATCCCAGCTTCGCTCCAAGTAGAATAACCGACAGGATGAGTAACGGAATATCGAACATGTAACCAAATGTTCCCACTTGTATGGATGGAAATAGGTTATGCAGTACGATGCTGGCACCATAAACTCCTCCCGGAACGATATTATATGGATTGATAAAGAAAACGAATCCTGCTGCTAAAATGATGCATCCCATCAGGATATTGAGCCATGAACAGAGTGTTTTTTTCATAATTGACCTTATTTTTATGCAACAAATTTACATAAAAGCTGGAAAATAAAAATATGATTTGATGGTTTGCTTTATGTTTTTTCTGAAAATGTTTCGTGAACTAAGTTTGAAAGTTAAAAAGATAGTTGTTGAGTGAGAGGAGGTTAGCTGATTTATTCATTTTTTTTATTGGAAAAGTTGAACAAAATGCGGAACATGAATGTTTCTCTTTACGTAAAAAATGGGGGATAAACGTTAAGCATTTTACAAAACTTTGCGTTTTTTCTACGAATATGTAACAATAATTGATGAAATAACTTTTAAAACTTTGACATAGTAAAAGCAGAAAACGAATGAAGAAAATTACTTTAATTACATGTTTGTGTAGTCTGTTGCTGATGGCTTGTAGTCGGGAAGAATGGAATACTACTGCAAGCACAGATACACCGGAAGCAGTTTTCAAATTATATGATGTAGGATATAGTGGCACTTTGTCACGTGCTTCTACACTGGAAGAAGCACGTTATGACCGACTGGAATACTGTATTGTAGATGAGAATGGCAATCGTGTGAGAGATACCAAAAGCAAATATAATCCGTCGACTTCCGAAATTTATGTAGAAGGGTTGCACGAAGGGAATTATCGCTTGCTGGTATTGGGAGTGAAAGGTAATGAGAGCTTGGATAGAGCAACAATTCACGAATTGAATCACATTGATGAAACCTGGCTCGAGTTTCCGGAAGATTTGCAGAAGCCGCTGGATGCTGAATATTTTTATTCGCAGACACCGTTTACGGTAACAGTACAGCAAGGTACAGGTGGCAAGCAGGAAGTTGCTACAATACGACAGGATGTAAAACAGCAACGTATTATAAGTAAGGTTGATTTTGAGTTTGCATACAACAATCCGTATGTACGTACGGCTGTAACTGCTAAGAGAGCTACATTTGGTTCTGTCCACTTTTATACAGTACTTTCCGGTGATGGAGCAATGGCAGGCGAGAGTGACGGTACATTACAAGATTTGCTTTTGGATAGTGTTACTTCTTATTGTTTTATGCCTTTGAAGGAAGGTTCTGTGTTGAATGGGGAAATCAGCATCCAGACACGGAATTATCGTGGTAGTGAAGTCAGTCAGGTTTATGCATTCGGTCAGAAGGAAATGGAATCGAATCATATTCATCAGATAGAAACGAAGGTCAACCATCCGGATGACAAGTCGGTTGTTATGTTCCTTACTTCATCGGCTTATGCAGAAGGCAAGCATACTAAAATCTTGCAGGATGATGAAACGAAAGAAGTATACACGAATCCTTCGCTGAGAAAGTTCAACACGGCGCAACCGCTTCAGTTAAACATTACCGACGACGGGGAATTGCATATGCGTTTTTATTCGCCACGCGATTTGAAAAATGTTCTTGTCAAGGTGCATATTTCTGCTGTAAGTGATGAGTATTTTGATTTGGCTTACTTCGATACGATTCCGGGATTTGCCGATTTTTATGAAGCATTGCCTTTGGTACAACGTTCGTCTATGTGTCGTACTGAATCAGGAAGACAGATTGAAGTACATCAGATGCAAGCTTCTGAACTGGCAGGTGCCGAGTTTAAGGTTGAGTCGACTGACCCATACTGGGAGAAATTGACGAAAATAGAACACGGATGGGATATTTACTGGGGCTTGTATGGTGGCGATCCTGAACGCGAAGATGGTGGTCCGGTTGGAAACTGGATGGGTATCCGTCCTGTACATTGTCGTGAATCTGTTGCCTTGTTCCTTAATTTCACTTACATGATTGATATGCCGGAACACGAACAGATTCTGACTGAAAATGCAGATCAGCTTTATGATGATAATAAAAATCCTATACAAGTAGAACGGGTTTTACAGCAAATGAGACAAAAACGCACCTTACAGGTCGGGCTGGTTTATCCGGGTAACGGTATCATTGGTCTGGGAGGAGGAAGCACGTTTGGAGCTTACCAGCAGGCGTGGTTCGAACATTACTGGAATACTTATGCATGTAGTATTATGTTTCACGAATTGGGACACGTAATGGGTTATGGTCATAGCAGTTCGTTTACTTACGGACCATGGGCCGAGAAGTTGATGAATAATTTTTATGTACAGAATTTAAGCAAGTTCCCGATAGATTCATCCACTTACCTGAACAGTAAGAATAATCCGAACAGATATAAATAGGAGTCTGATTGTTCGAAATAGATTAATAACAACAATACGAAATAATGAGTAAGATAAGAAATCTGATAGGAGTGTGCAGCCTTATGATATTATTTCTTTGCGGCTGTAACTCGGATAATGATATACAAGGGCGTTTGCCTGAAGGTACAATCGGTGTACGTCTGATCGCTTCCGGCATGGCGGAAGGAGAAACTTCGGATGCTGAATGTCATGTAAATGAAGTAGAAGGTTTCCGTTTTGAGGAAGGTGTTCTGGAAGAGATTTTCGACCGCCTGAATCCGGATAGTGAGGGAACTTGTCACTTGCAGCCGTTGCAGATGCGTGGTACGGTTTACTTTTTGGCAAATGCTGGAGAAATAATCCGCAAGGCTGCTTTACAGGTTGGGCAGACTACTCTGGAAGAATTTTTGGACTTGCAGGCTACTGTGGACGAACTGACTGCCTCTGGAATGGTAATGACTGGACGTGTAGAACTTGGCCGCGAGATGATTTCGGCAACGGTAGCCATGAAGCGATGTGTTTCCCGCATTGACCTGGATTCGTCTTTCGAAGGAGTAAAGGTAAACAACTTGAAGATAAAGAATATAGTACCCTCCGGTTATGTAAATGAAAGGCAGGAAGCTCAATCTCCTGAGGAAATCGATCCGACAGAACTGATGAAAGATTTTGGAGAGGAACCTTTCGAGAATCGCAAGGAAACCTTGTTTTATGTGTGTGAGCAGGGAGGCAGACGATACGATGTGGAGTTGATGGTTACTACAGCCGACGGTGCATGGCATCGCCTCAAGACTTCTTTCTCCGCTATCAAACGTAATACAATATATACCTTGAAGGTGTATGGCAACGGAGCTGATGCTCGTGTAGAGGTCATGACTGATGATTGGGAAAACGGAATCTCCTCAGAGTCGGGACAATTGCTGAAAGGTTTGATTGACAAGAATGCTTCTGAACTGTCGGAAGGCGTGGAAATCAATGAACGTGGAGATACTGTTTTTGTACCTTATCAGGAAAGTGATTTTCAGTTGTCTTTGCTGGCTGAAGAGGGTACACGCCTGATTGTAGATGGCATGGCTGAAGGAGTAAATGTCGTTCCACAGGTTGCAGCACGTGGCTTGCAGCAGTTGGCAAAGGTTAGTGTAAGCAGTTCCCGAAAGATGCCAGGAAGTGTACAAGAATACATATATCTGGATGTATATAAACAGAATGTTTGTACCGGACGAGTGGTACTGGTCTTTCGTCCCAATCCGATTAAGCTGACAGGCAAGATTCGTTTTGATGAAAATGCCGTATGCGATTTTAATACTTACATTGATGGAGAACTTGGAATACTTACTCTGCCCGAAGGTAAGGTCTTAAAGACAGAAATCGCAGGAACTGCTCCGTGGATGAAGGTTGAAGCAGGTGAAACGACGGGTACTTATCGTATCATTGCTGGCTGGAAACCTAATGATCCCGATGCAGACGGACGAGTACAAGAAGCACGATTACTGATTGCAGACGCAGATGGAAGTCGTCAGGAAACTTATACGATAAAAAGACAAAATTGGGGGTTGCCGGTGGTTAATATAAACGGGACCTGGTGGTGCAAATACAATTTGCGGGGAAATGTGAAAAACTTTTCCGACCAGATTTTGATAAAGAATGATCCGGTGTCTGAAGAATCCAACGTATTTGAGTATTTGAAGACTTGTTCTGATGAAGATTTGCTGAAGGCAATGGGTGACCAGTATCAGGCAGGAAATCAGGATGGATTAAAGCTGACTCACGAAGGTGATACATTCTATTATGAAGGGTATCAGGGAACATCTGGAAATTTTGGAACAATGGATCCTACAGAAATGGCTCCTGACGGATATCAGATTCCTAATTATAATAATTATCGTTTCTTTACGTGGAATGAAAACTGTAATCTGGGATATAATACTTGGGGAGTATTTAATAATGGATTAGGGCAACGTATGAATTTTTCGGTAGCCGAACGTACACTGGTTGTCGATGGAGTAGAATATGGTACGATTGGACTTTATGACTTTGTCTACAACAATACTCATTGGACTATATTCGGTTTGGGACATCAGTGGGCAGATAAAAGCATTTCAAACATGATGGTCTTGCTGGCAACTTACGGCAATGTCAATAATACTTGGCTGATAGAGGGCTATCCTAAGAGTGACGGTAGAGGTAACTGGTTCAAGTATTCAAACAATAATGCTCAGAAAACTCGTACGATACGCTGTGTGAAAACTCCGGTAGAATATATATATGAATAATAAAATAATACAACTAAGAAAATAATGATGAAAATGAAAAATTTGGGATTGGTAGGTATTGCATTGGTAGGGTTAACTTTTACTGCGTGTTCAAACGATAACGAAGGGGATGGAGGTTTAGGAGAAACAACACGTCCGTTGGTAATTGCTACACGTCAGATTAGCTATGAGGGGGCAGGACAAGAGCTTGCAGGAGAAAATTCCATTACCGATATGAAAGCGTGTGTATTCGAAAAAGGAATCATGACTAAGGTTTTTGAAAACTTACAGCCAACAACTGATGGCTACAACTTGCAGGTGGATAGTTACGACGGTACTATCTATATGGTGGCAAATGCTGATGGCATGTTGGATTTGAAACAGATGCAGACTGAAGGTATCAGTGAAGAAGAATGGAAAACTACTGCTTTGGGCATGAACGAAGGCAAGGCTGCCAATGTATTTACAGGAATGCTGACCTTGGACGGACAAAATCAATCGGCACAGACTTTGACTCTGAAGCGTGGCGTTGCTCGTTTCGATTTGAATGTAAATGTGGCAGGAAGTGCATCTATTGAGAGATTGACACTTAAAAATGTAGCTCAGTCGGGATATTTGTTCTCACAGAGTGAGGGTGTGAAATCGCCGACAGATGTAACTCGTAAGGACATGGAAGTAACTTTCGATACACCGTTGACGGCTTCTACTCCGGCAGTGCTCTATGTGTATGAACAGGAAAACAATGGAATGGAAGTTAGCATCGATGCTGTAATAGACGGGCAGCACAAGGTTTTGACAAAGACTTTGGAAGGAAACCTGAAGCGTAATACCATTTATACGATTACAGTACGAAAGAATGATATTGACATTGTAGTAAAAGTGGGCATTGATGATTGGGAACCGGGAACAGATACGGAAATCGTACCCCAGTTGTAATTGTTTTAATTATATTTTGATAGATATAAGTGATAATGATATACAATAAAAGAAACTATTTAGGTTTGTACAGCATATTGCTGTCGGCTTTTCTTATGGCTTCGTGTTCGGATGAACACGAAGCGGTACAGAAGGGCACCGAAAGTCCAGCCGTTGTTCAGGCAGACATTTCAGCTTTTAAGGTGGACGGAAGGGTTTCTTCTCTTGAAGGTGAAAATGAAATTAAGGATATTCAGGCGTGTTTATTCGAAGACGGCTTGATGACAGAAGTTTACACTGATCTGAACAAATCGTCGGACACATATTCGCTGAAACTGAAGAGTATGTCGGGTACGCTTTATATGCTCGCAAATACTGAAGGATTAATCGATTTGCAGCAGATGAAGGATAGAGGAACGACAGAACAGGAGTGGCTGAATACCACTGTAAAGGCCGAAGAAGGAGTAATGCCTCGTTTCTTTGCAGGCAAGTTGGACTTGAAGGAGCAGCCGCAGGGACAGTTTGTATTTCCTATGAGCCTGAAACATGGGACAGCTCGTTTCGACCTTTTGGTAAAGACCGGGGGAGTGTTGTCTGTAAAAAGCCTGACATTGAAAAATGTTGCACAAGAATCTTATCTGCTGCCGCAGACTGGGGTGGTTTCTCCCGAAGGTGCACCTGTCGAGGATATGCATATTGTATTTCAGCAGCCTTTGTCACGAGATTCTTCGGGCATTGCCTATGTAGGCGAACAGGCTAATCAGCAGTTAAAGGTGGCAGCCGAGATGGAAATGAACGGGAAAACCTATGTAAAGGAGGTTGATTTGCCCTCGTTCCTGAAACGTAATACCGTTTATACGATTACAGTCCGAAAAGATGCTTTGTCGGCGGATGTCAAGTTGGAAGTGACTGCATGGGAAGATGGAGGAGACGTAGCTTTACGTCCCGATTTCGACGGTACCATAACGGTCGATAAGGGAGCTTCTGTATTACCGGAAGGGGTTGTTGTGTCAGAATCGGGGAATGTGGTTTCTCTGCCGAGTAGAGCATTGGATTTTACGCTGGCATTCGATTGCGATGACGAACTGGAATTTGTGTCATCGCAGAGCCCGGACATTACGGTAGAAGCTGTATTGTCGGAAGTGGCAGGCGAAAAGAAAAATTGTTTTACCTTCCATAAGGCACTTCTCCCTCCTGGATACCCTCAGGAAGAAGCGAAAGTGTATTTCCGCCGTAAAGGGTTGAACGAAAATTATGAAGAAGACTGCGTGACACTGGTAATGGAAGAAAATCCTATCCGGCTGGAAGGATTCAGTTTCGACCGTGAAAATTATACATGCGACTTTGGACGTTACATTGATAACGAAATGGGGCGTTTTACCATTCCTGAAGGTCTGGAGCTTGTTGCTGAGTTTGGTGACGAAGACCCTTGGGTGAAGGTGGAAAAGGCTGGAGAAGATGCCAATACTTATCGCGTGGTAGGAGGATGGAAGCCAAATGACCCGAAAGCTGATGGACGTAAACAGTCTGCTCGGCTGGTGGTGCGCCGCATCTCGGACGAACAACCCATGGAAGTTTATACAGTCGTTCGCCGTAATTACGGATTGCCTGTAACTTATCTCAATGGTACTTGGTGGTGTCGTTACAATGCTATAGGTAATTCCAGAAGTTTCGACGATCAGGTGTTAAGTTCCAACGATCCGGCACGTCTGGCAGGGCAAACCGTACAGGACTATCTTAAGACTTGCTCATCCGAGGAATATGTGCGTTTATGGAATGCTGCCTATGAAGGGAATAATGGGATAGCCTTGCAGGCTGTGTATCGCGACGGTAAGGTGACATTGGACGGCTGGCGTAGTAGTGAGTCGAACCATATCAATAAAGCGGAACCTGCTTCATTGGCTCCCGATGGTTATGAAATGCCGACATTTGATGATTACAAGAATATTCTTGGACTCTTTTCCATACCCATACCGACAACCTGGTCAGGATTCTATCCTGAGAACGATGCAACAAACAGACAGTATCGTAGTGAAATTATTCTTGAAAAGCGTTCTGGCATACAGCTTGACGGACACGCTTTGAACGAGCAGTGGAGCTTTTCTGTCAGAAGTATTGCAGGACACGGTGATGAACCTCTTACATTCTATGGAGTAGGTTGCCAGTGGAACAATGACGGAGTGAATGGAAACTGGTTGCTGCTTGCATGTTATAATCCGAATGTAACCGGATGGCTGTTAAGAGGAAACAATGCAATTTTGGGACACAACGGGGCGGGCGCAAACAATACTCGTAATGTGCGTTTCAAAAAATCACCGGTAGAGTATATCTATCAATAAAATAGCCTAAGTTAATCGGGTGCAAATTTACCGGAGGTAGAGAATCGGTAAATATTGTACCCGATTTTATTGCATTACATATGCTCTTTTTTATCGGGATTTTGTATCTTTGTATGTCATTTTATCATAAAAAATGACCAAATAGATTCAATGTAAAAGAAATGTAAGAAAATGAAAAAGATGAACATTATCAGATTAATCTGCCTGTCATGCTTTATGTACATGGCAAGTGGTGCGGTTAATGCACAAAGTTTACAATCTATTCTTTCGGGTGTGGCAAATGCTGTTACAAATAAAGTAACCAACTCATCGGGTGTTTCTCTGGAAGGAACATGGAAGTACACGGGGCCCGACTGTAAGTTTGAAAGCGATAATTTTCTGGCACAGGCGGGTGGAGAAGTAGCTTCTCAAAAGGTGGAAGAAAAGATGTCGGATGTGCTTTCCAAACTGGGTTTTACCGACGGGTGTACATATGTGTTTAATGCCGACAGTACTTATACTTCTACCGTAAAAGGTCGTACAACCAGCGGTACTTATTCTTATAATGCCGATACAAAGGAGCTGACCTTAAAGACTAAGCTCGGCATTAAGTTTAATGCAACCGTTTCGCAGCAGGTATTGTCGCCTAATAAGATGAGTCTGCTTTTCAAGGCCGACAAGTTGATGTCGCTGGCACAGACTATCGGTGGTGCTTTGGGAAATTCGAATTCTACCATCAGCGCTGCTACTTCTTTGCTGAACCAATACGATGGGCTTCAGCTTGGATTTGAACTTGAAAAGCAATAAGCAATTGTTTTTTCTAAGTTTTATTGTTTACGGGCTTGACATTTGATATGTCAGGCTCGTATTGTTTTGTGTAACACGTCATGTGATCTACTGAGACATATCAGGTTATATTACAAAAAACGTCTGGACGTTTTTTTATTTTTTGTACAAAAAACAAAGAAATTTGTACAAAAAATAATTGGGTTTCCAGCTCCTTCTTTCTGAATGGTCAGGAGAAACCTTTTCGGACGATTAATTTATTCTCGACAGGGGATGCCAGAATTGCTGTTAACGAAAAAAGTGTTACTTTTGAAAGGTGGTATGAGTTTGCTCTATTGGGACAGATATAAGAGTATCACATTATTTTATTTCTAATCCATTAAAAAAACACATTATGAAAAAAATTATTCTGCTGTTGTCTGTGCTGCTTTTTAATTTAGGACCTATATTGGCACAAGATAACTATGAACGCAAGATTTTTGTTTCTGCGTCGGGCGATAGCCTGAATTACCGTCTGCTGGAGCCGGAAGCAATGCAGGCCGGAAAAAAGTATCCGCTGGTATTGTTTCTGCATGGAGCAGGTGAAAGAGGCAATGACAATGAAAAACAGTTGACGCATGGTGCACAGATGTTTCTGAATCCGGTCAACCGGGAAAAATATCCTGCCTTCGTTTTGTTTCCGCAATGTCCCGAAGATAGCTATTGGGCATATGCCACTCGTCCGCTTTCTTTTATTCCGGCTCAGATGCCGGTCGGTGAGGAGATGCCATCTGCATTTCGGGCTGTAAAAGAAATGCTCGATATGTATCTGGCAAACCCGCAGGTTGATAAATCGAGAGTTTATATTATCGGATTGTCGATGGGAGCAATGGGAACTTACGATATGGTTTCCCGCTTTCCTGACATGTTTGCGGCTGCTGTTCCTATCTGTGGTACGGTAAATCCGACACGCTTGTCGACCGCTAAGAACGTGGCATTCCGTATCTTCCATGGCGACGCTGATGATGTGGTTCCCGTAGCCGGTTCCCGTGAAGCCTATAAGGCATTGAAGGCGGCAGGTGCTTCGGTGCTGTATACCGAGTTTCCGGGTTGCAACCACGGTAGTTGGAATCCTGCCTTCAACTGTCCGGATTTTATGAGCTGACTTTTCGGTCAGCAGAAAAAATAAGACATACGATATTTGCAAAATGATTGCCGCCTGCGGTTATATCGATGATGTATATTCAGCATTCCGGCAATCATTTTTACTTGCAAAGATAAGCATCCGCTATCTTTGTGCGGTAGAGTTAATGCTTAAGATACCCCGGAGCATCGAACTTGGCCGATTTCTTGCCATGTAACTTTTTGGCGTGTCCCGGAGGAATTTCCTTCTTGTGTGGCGGTTTAGCACGATGTCTGGTTACGATACATGAGGTCGTACTCAGGCAAAGCGTTAGAATGAACAAGGTTAGTAATGACTTTGGTTTCATGGTAACAGTATTATTTTTTACAAAGATAAAATAATTTTGGAATATGCGTATGTTATCATGTATTCATTGAATGTTCAATGCGTATATCTACTATTCTTAATCAGGAAATAATGGTACAGATATACTTGCAGCCGTAGTACCAGCAACATTTTGTACAAAAGTAACCTTAAGATGAAGTCATAATAGAATTGTGGTATATGAAGTAAACAAATTGTGTATGGAAGAAGAGATATATTAAGGTATT
>NZ_DBMACV010000060.1:0-22189 GCF_057861905.1 Phocaeicola sp.
AGTTAAGCTTCGTCACGCCGATGGTACTGCGCAAGTGGGAGAGTAGGTAGTCGCCGTCTTGAAGGTCCTGCAGCACCGTTGCTGCGGGACCTTTTTTTATGCCCCTATCCCGGGGCTCCGACGGCAGTTCATGTTACGAAGGAAGTGGGAGTGAAGATTTCCCTCTGCCCCGGCGGAATCCCGGAAGAAAGAGTTCCTTCTGCTGCGAGGATTTAAAGCGTGATGATGTCGTTTGATTATACCGTTTTGAAGTAGGCTGTAAAAGGTTATGAAGCTGGTATAACGTACATAAGTGTAAATAGTAAGGAATCATCTGCATTAATCTGATAAGTGTTTTAAAGAGGTTTATAGAAGAAGGTAGATGTGTGTATTTGTTTTTCCGTAGAATTTCTTGTACTTTTGTTTTAAACCTGATTTCTTATGGATACGATTGTTATCAATGAATTGTTTTCTGCAATATTCAATGTATTGTATTTTGGCATCATATTGGCAACAATATTTATTGTCATTTTAGATAACCGTAATCCGGTGAAAACAATGGCCTGGATTTTAGTGCTCTTTTTTCTTCCTATAATAGGGCTCGTTTTTTATTTCTTCTTTGGACAAAATACCCGAAAAGAACGACTAATCAGTCGAAAAGGATACTCACGCCTTAATAAGCGTCCGATAGCTGAATATGAAGCTCAGGAACATTTGAGAGAACAAGCAAGTACAAGTCGCCTGATGTCTTTTTTTACCCGCGTAAATAGCGCGTGGGTTTTCGAAGGAAATACTGTAGATATTTATACAGATGGTTACTCAATGTTACAGGCACTGATGCACGATATCAGTTTGGCGAAGCATCACATTCATTTGCAGTTTTATATATTCGAAGATGATGCAGTCGGTCGTTTACTTCGTGATTTACTAATAGATAAAGCACGTCAGGGAGTAAAAATTCGTTTGTTGTACGACGATGTAGGATGTTGGAGAGTCGATCCTATGTTTTATGATCAGATGATGTGTGAAGGCATTGAAGTACAAAGTTTCCTGAAAGTTCGTTTTCCTCGCTTTACAAGTAAAGTCAACTATCGTAATCATCGTAAAATTGCTATTATTGATGGTCGAGTAGGATTTATTGGCGGAATGAATATTGCGGAACGGTATATAAAAGGAGTATCCTGGGGAATATGGAGAGATACTCATGTGCGTATAGAAGGGAAGGCTGTATACGGACTTCAGAGTTCATTCTTGACTGATTGGTATGTGGTAGAACGTACATTGTTGACCTCTGCCGAATATTATCCCAAATTATCTGCTTATGGATCTACTATAGCTCAGGTTGTGACATCCGATCCTGTGGGTGAGTGGCACGATTTGATGCAAGGCCTGATGAAAGCTGTTTGCAGTGCCAAACATTATTTTTACGTAGAAACTCCTTATTTCCTTCCTACTGAAGAAGTCATGACGGCTTTTCAGATTGCTGCTTTAGGAGGAGTTGATGTGCGTATTATCTTGCCGAAGCGTGCAGATACGTTTCTTACTCATATGGGTTCGTTGTCATATTTAGATGAATTGATGAAAGCTGGTGTAAAGATATATTTGTATCGCAAAGGCTTTTTACATTCCAAATTATGGGTATCCGACGATGAGTTTGCATCAGTTGGATCGACTAACATGGATTTTCGAAGTTTTGAGCACAATTTCGAAGCGAATGTCTTTTTTTATGACAGAGAAACCATAAGGCGACTGAAGAATATCTTTTTGGCTGACCAGAAATTTAGCTTACTGCTATCTCGCAAAATCTGGGCACAGCGTTCATGGAAGAATAAAGTAATGGAGTCGGTTGTACGATTACTTGCCCCGTTACTGTAGGCATTGAAATAAAAAATATCCCTTGTAGTATCAGATAATGTTGGGTTACTACAAGGGATAATTATTATATAATACTCAGGTTTTGAAGATTTGTTTATCGGAAAAAGGAAAAATTCACACTTCCATAATGTCTATGTTCGATAAAGTGTGGATTACTTTCGAAATTTTGGTCTTTTCCGTGCTCTAAAACGAAGATTCCATCAGACTTAAGTAGATTATACTCAAAAATTTTATCGGGGATTGTAGCCAATTCTTTTAGTGCATACGGAGGATCGGCAAAAATGAAGTCGAACTGCTCGTTACACCGTTCCATATATCTGAATACATCTCCTCGTAGAGGAAGGCACTTGTCTGTTTTCACTTCGTTCATTACTTTACAGATAAAGGCGTGATGCTGGGGATCTTTTTCTACGGAAATGACACGTTCGCATCCGCGTGAAACCAGTTCAATGCTGATGCTTCCTGTTCCGGCAAAAAGATCCAGTGCCGTGATGCCTTCAAAATCGATGTAGTTGGTCAGTACATTGAAGAGATTTTCTTTTGCAAAATCTGTTGTTGGTCGTGCTTTGAATGTATGAGGAACATCAAAGCGGCGACGTTTATAGATACCACTGATTACTCGCATATAAGTAAAGATTGTATATCAAACGGAATATCTTCGATACGGGCCGTGTGCGACGTATTGAAGTCCGCTTGTGGATTAATAATAAATATTCGCCGAAGATATTGTTTCAACTGTTCAGACAGCTGTTGTCGATAAACTATGTTATCTCCTGTGAGGTGCAGTTCATCGTGTTCCTGGTCGTATGTCAGTTGTTTCCAGATATTCAGCAAGTAGTATGCACAGTCGCCTGCATTATTTACGGCATACGAGTTGACGAGCTGTAGTCTGCCTTTGTCGAGAGCTAAGACATCCATGCTATTGGCATGTATATTGGCATACAGTTTATTATTGTTACCTAACTTGCTTCGACTCGTAAGATATTCAATTTGCGGACTGATAGTAGAGAAAAAACGAGCATTGGGGAATTGCTCTGCAAGAAACAGATGAGTCAGTTTGTCTATGGAAAATAACACAACAACATTGCTCTTTCCCAATACATTGCATAAGACGATTTCGTTATTCTGTTTCCGGAAGTTCTGGTAGTAGATGGTTTCCATCTGTTCATCTTCGAATAGCTCGAGAGGTACAGACGTGTAGCGGACTGTATGGATAAGAATATTTATCTGTCGGTAAGTATATTTCAGTTCATCCGTTTGTGCAAGAAAGGCTTTCACATTGGCAGCCATCGACTGTTGTGTGTTTACGGAATAAGTCCGAAAATAAAAGTCACATTCTTCCAGAGGATTGTAGACAGAAAAAGAAAATCCATCCGTACTAAGACGGATGGATAATGTATATTGGTTCGATTTTGTAAAATCAATATTTCCGTTGGTCATAAATAAATTATTCCCAGTTACCAGCGTTGTTGTTAGGCTGTTCGATATCACCAACTTTCAAACCACAGTATTTACCAAGTTTTTCCTGAGTATCTTTCAAGTTGATCAATTGTTGTCTGTCTAAGTCATTCAAATATACATCGTAGCTAACCTGAGCCTGGAACAAGTTCAGAGGAGCACCCGATTTAGTAGTATCTTTACGGATAGCCATTTCGAATTTAGCTCCGTTTCCGTAAGGAACGAATGCCAATGAATCAGGGTTGAATCCTTTTTCGAAGATAGTATCCATAACAGCTACCCACATAGTATCACGACGGAAGTTCTGCAAACCTGCTTTTTCTACTTCACTCCAGTTACCGGTCTTCTTAGCCTTGTTAATCAGTTCCATTGCTTTCTTTTCAGTCATACCGTTGTTCAGCTGATCATCTGTCAAAGCACCTACTTTCATGATGAACGGCAGTTTGGCTGTTTTTACGAAGTTGATCAAAGTATCGAAGCTTGCAGTGTACGCACCAGCGTGTACTGAACGATATTCCTGCTGAGCTTTACGAATATCAATTAAGCGTGCGATGATAGCATCTTCGCGGACTTTTTTCTCTTTGTCAAAGTTGATAGGACCCATAATACTACCGTAGCAAATGTATACCAAAACAATAGCGCAGGCAGCTAACACAAGATTAATAACTGTTTTCATGATAATATTTGTTTTTTTAGTTTATATTCGTAGCGCAAAAATAAAATAAATAACTTGAACCACGTCAAAGTTATCTGAACTTTTTATTAGATATTTATGTTAAATAATGATTTATCGCAGCAAATTAAACGAAATTTTTTCTATAAACCAACAGGTGAGCAAGAAATTACTATCGAATCTTTTGTAAATTTTTTGTTTTCCCCGAAAACCGATGCTGTTTTTCTTTTGAAGGGCTATGCAGGAACAGGTAAAACTACTTTAATCAGTGCGTTGGTCAAGACGCTCGACCAGTTGAAACAGAAGTGCGTACTACTTGCTCCGACCGGACGTGCGGCAAAAGTCTTTTCGCATTATGCAGGACATCCTGCTTATACCATTCATCGTAAGATCTATCGTCAGCGAACATTTTCCAACGAGTTGGATAATTTTGTAATGAATGCGAACTTGCACCAGCATACATTGTTCATCGTCGACGAAGCCTCGATGATAGCTAATGAAGGGTTGTCAGGGGGAATGTTTGGTACCGGACGTCTGTTGGATGACTTGATTCAGTATGTGTATGCCGGACAAGGTTGTCGGCTGATGCTGATAGGTGATACGGCACAGTTACCTCCTGTAGGAGAGGAGGAAAGTCCTGCTCTGTCGGCTTCCATGCTGGAAGGGTACGGGCTGGAGGTTACAGAACATTGTCTGACACAGGTCGTTCGTCAGGAACAGGATTCCGGCATTTTGTATAATGCAACTTCCCTCAGACGATATATTGCTGAAGAAGATTTCTTTTCGTTGCCACAGATAAAGGTAAACGGTTTTCCTGATATTCGGATTATTTCAGGAAGTGAATTGATAGATACCATCAATGAATGTTATGACAAGGCAGGCATGGATGAAACGATGATTATTTGCCGTTCAAACAAGCGTGCTAACCTATATAATAAAGGCATCCGCAATACCATATTATATAGAGAGGATGAACTGAATACCGGCGACCTGCTGATGGTTGCCAAAAACAATTATTATTGGGGGACAGATTGCAAGGAGCTGGATTTCATAGCTAATGGAGATATTGCAGTAGTACGTCGGGTACGTCGTACGCACGAAATGTATGGTTTCCGTTTTGCCGATGTCACCTTATGCTTCCCCGATTACAACGATCTGGAACTCGATGTAAAGATTTTGCTGGATACCTTGCATTCGGATGCTCCTGCTCTTACACGAGAGGAAAGTGAGAGATTGTTTCAGGCTGTACAAGAAGACTACAGTGACATTACCGTAAAACGTGAACGGATGAAAAAGATAAAGGAGGATTCATGGTATAATGCGCTTCAGGTGAAATACGCCTATGCCGTAACATGCCATAAGGCACAGGGTGGCCAGTGGCAGCGTGTGTTCGTCGATCAGGGATATATGACGGAGGAGATGCTTACCCCCGATTATTACCGCTGGCTGTATACTGCCTTTACCCGTGCTACTGAAACGCTTTATCTGGTGAACTGGCCCGAGGAGCAAACCGAAAAGTAATAAAATTTGGTAATATTGGAATCTTTTGTAGATAACCTTGTTGGGGGACTGTTCTACATGTTGTTTTTATTATCTTTTTGAAACCATGTAGTCTGAAAGGAAATGTACAGATGACTTGTAGTAGATATGATGTTATATCAAGCCGTAACTTAATTAAATTTATATCGTGTGGTTAGAAATAAAGGTTATATCTTTGTTCATTGTTTAATTGATAATCAAAAAATGCATATGAAAACTCTCTTTTGTCTGTTATTCTTTTTGGGTATGATACCTTTAGCAGCTATAGCGGAAAATGAAGAAATAGAAAGACTATTATTAAAACTCGATTCTCTTATAGCCCAAAAAGAAATAATTGAAAAAGAAAAAGAATTGCGAATATCTCAACTTCGGCTACAAAAAACGACTGTTTCTTCTTTGGAGGAGGAATATTGGTTGGATAAAAAGTTCTATGACGAGTATTATGCTTATGATGCTGATTCTGCTTTATACTACATCAATTGTAATTTACAGATTGCTAAAAAAGAGGGTTGGAAAGAACGTGTTTTGAATTGGAAGATAAAAAAAGCTCATTTATTGACGGCTACGGGACTTTTGAAAGAAGCCACAGATGAATTAAGAACTATACCAGAAGGCAGTTTATCGTCTGTTTTAAAAGTAAAATATTATGGTGAGATGATTTATTTGTATTCTCATTTAGGACAATATATTGGAGAAAATGTAGACAGTCAGCAAGAATATTATAATAAGGAAGCGCTTTATAAAGATTCTATCTGTCTGATAATAACTCCTGAACATCCTCTTTACCTTTGGTATATGGGAGGGGGAGTTAGAGGAACTGATAAAGCATTGGAAGTGAAGAATAAATTGCTTAAGGAGGTAACACAATCGAAATTGAATACCTATCGTGATGCTTTGAATTCGTATGTCTTGGCTCATTTATATTTGGATAATGGAGATAACGTTTCGTATATGAAATATATTATTTATTCGGCCATGGCAGATATACGTACGGCAAATCGGGATATAGCTTCGTTGGAAGAGCTAACAAAGGATTTGTTTGCAAAGGGAGATATCGATCGTGCTTATACCTATGGTAACTATTGTCTGCAAATGGGACAAGCATATCATAATCGTATTCGTGTAGCAGATATTTTATCTATACTTGATGAGATTCATAAGGCATATCAGAAGCGTAATTTGGAGCAACAGGTTCGTCTTTCCAATTATTTGATAATGGTAAGTATTCTTTCGGTCATCTTATTTATTTCTGTTTTGTATATATATAGGCAAATGAGGCATTTGTCAGAGTCCAGACAAAAATTAAACGACGCGAATAGTTCGTTGAATAAACATATTAACCAACTATCTGAAACCCACCATAAGATGGAAGAAATGAATAAACAGCTACAATTATTGAATGAGGAACAGGCTGTTATGAATGATCAACTTCGTGAATCGAATTATATTGCAGAAGAATATATAGCTTATGCATTCTCTATTTGTTCTACTTACATAAGTAAGCTTGATGAGTTCCGTAAAACGATTAATCGTAAAATGAAAACAGGACAATCGGAGGAGGTCAAGCAAATCACAGAAGCATCTATCGTGAAAAAGGAGTTGAAGGAATTCTACCATAGTTTCGATAGTGTATTTCTTCGGATATATCCTGATTTTGTATGTGATTTTAATAATCTATTGCGTCCAGAAGAACAGATTGTAATGAAAGAAGGAGAACTGTTGAATACAGATCTCCGAATTTACGCTTTAGTGCGTTTAGGAATCAATGATAGTGTGAAAATAGCAGAATTTCTTCATTATTCCCCTCAGACAGTATATAACAATCGTTTGAAAATGCGTAGTCGAGCTAGGGTTCCTAAAGAAGAATTTGTAGAGTATGTAAAGTCATTGGGGAAGGTACAGCATTCATGATACGCAATAGCGTAAGGTTATAATTACTGGGGCGGTGATATTGTCTTTTTGATGGTATTACCGCTTGTCGTTTGTGTCAATATACATGAAAGAGATTATGTTGTAGAGCTGATTCTTTTTAACAATTATTGATTTTGATACTCTAATAACTTCCTTTAATAGAGGAAATACTTTACTTGTTTTTCACCGTTTTTCTGATTAAGTATTTTATAAATAGAGATTTATAATTTTTTGCACCTTACTGTTTTTCCTTACTTGCATATACAAGTATTTTAACTGATTTATACATTTGTCATGAAAAACATCTAATTATTTTAACCCTTAAATTAAAAACAATATGAAAAACAAATTAACCCAAGCGCGAAGTTTTAGGTTCTTTTCTGTATGTTGCTTGTTATTGTTCTTTTCTATTGCATTAATGGCACAGAATTTAACAGTAAAAGGAATTGTAAAAGATCAGACAGGTGAAGCGATTATTGGTGCAAGTGTTTTGGTAAAAGGAACTACTTTAGGTACCATTACAGATTTTGATGGTAATTTTACATTAATGGATGTTCCTGAAAGTTCACTTATAGAAGTTTCCTTTGTTGGTTATTTGACTCAAGAGATAAAGGCTTCTTCTTCTCTGCTTAATATTATTTTAAAGGAAGACAATAAAACATTGGATGAGGTGATTGTTGTTGGTTATGGAGTGCAGAAGAAGAGTGTAGTGACCGCGTCAATTGCTAAAGTCGGTTCTGATGAACTGGCTCAAACTTCTCCTACTCGTGTAGATAATGCATTAAAAGGTTTGGCAGCAGGTGTTCAGGTTACAACACAGAACGGACAGCCGGGGGCAAGTTCGGTTGTACGTATTCGTGGCGTCGGAACTATAAACAATTCAGATCCACTTTATATTGTAGATGGTATGCCGATAGGAGGTGGAATTGATAATATTAATCTTCCATAGAAGTTTTGAAGGATGCTGCTTCAGCAGCTGTTTATGGAGCACGTGCTGCCAATGGTGTTGTCCTTGTAACGACTAAAAAGGGAGCCGAAGGAAAGGTAAAGGTAAATTATGATTTCTCATTTGGATGGCAGAGTGCGTGGAAGCACCGTGATATGCTGAATGCATCTCAATATGCTACCTTGATGAATGAAGCTGCTACTTATAACGGTACAACTCCCAAATTTGAAAATCCTGCTACTTTGGGAGCAGGAACAGATTGGCAGAATGCTCTGTTTAACGATGGTGCACCCGTACAGAATCATCAGTTAAGCATTAGCGGAGCTTCCGAGAAGATTAATTATTATTTTTCTATGGGATATTATAACCAGGAAGGTATTGTCGGAGGTAATTATGATCATTCTAATTATGAACGTTTATCTTTCCGCAGTAATACCCAGTATAAACTTTTTGATCAATCTAAAGAACGTAATTGGTTGAAAAGTATGACTGTCGGAATGAATATCAGTTATTCTCGTATAAATAGTCGGGGTATAGATGCAGGTAATTTGACCGGTTCTGCTTTAGGAGATGCATTGTTTATGGATCCAACCATGTCTGTTTATGCTGATAGTGAAGATGATTTAAAAGAAATAGCTGGGAGTAACTATGATCCGGATAAAAATGGAAGCTTTATCTATGATAAGTTGTCCGGTAAATTACTGAATCTTCCCAGTCCCGATTTCAATGAGTTGGCAAATCCTTTGGCACGTTTGTCTTTGCCGGTAGATAAAAATAATTCGGATAAAATTATTGCTAATTTAACAGCCGAGATCGGCATTTGGGATAACCTGAAATATAAATTCTCGTGGGGGGCAGATTTGGCTTTTTGGGGAACAGATGGCTATAAGTATCCTTATTATTTGAATAAGAATGCCAAGAATACGGAATCGGAAGTTTGGTCTTCCATGAATCGTGGATATACCTGGCAGATTGAAAACGTATTGACTTACGATAAGACAATAGGCGATCATTCGTTTGCTATTGTATTGGGACAATCTGCAGAGCGCTATACAAGTCGTAATGTCGGCGGCTCTGCATATGATATGATAGCTTATTTGGAAGATAAGGCCAATATTGATTTTACAACAGGTCTGGCATCAGACGGCAGGCAGACCATATATGGTGGTGCCGGCGATCCTAATTCACTGGCTTCTTACTTTGGACGTTTAAGCTATAACTTTGCAGAGCGTTATATGTTCCAGTTTACATTGCGTCGTGATGGTTCTTCCAGATTTGGACAGAATAATAAATGGGGAACCTTCCCTTCTGTTTCTTTAGGATGGAATCTTACCAATGAACCGTGGCTCCAGAAACGTCCCGACTGGTGGACAAATACAAAGCTTCGTTTGTCTTGGGGTAAAAATGGTAATGAGAATATAGGTAATTTCCGTTATACAGCTAATGTGGCTTTAAACAATAATTATGTTTTTGGCGGATTGGGCAATGGGCAAAAACTGATTATGGGATCTAAACCTTCTGGAACTCCTAATCCTGATTTGAAATGGGAAGAGTCTGAACAATATGACGCAGGCTTGGATTTCGGGTTCTTCAACAATGCTCTTACTTTTACTGTAGATTATTTCTATAAAAAGACTAACGGGATGCTGAAAGAGATGGCGGTACCTTCTTATCTGGGAGAATCAAAGCCTTGGGGTAATGTCGGTTCAATGAAGAATGAAGGTGTTGAGTTCGAATTGGGATATAAGTTGCATAAGAATGATTGGAATTTCGGGATTTCGGCCAATTTAAGTTACCTGAAGAACGAATTAATCGATTTAGGTAATGCCGATGGATTTGAAACAATGGATAATGTACATCAGATTGGAAATATTTCTCGTGCAGAAAATGGACAGCCCTATCCTTATTTCTGGGGTTACAAGACTGCCGGAATTTTCCAGAATGAAGCCGAAATAAATGCCTATGCGAAGAATGGACAAAAGATACAGCCTAACGCTGTGCCGGGAGATGTACGTTTTGTAGATTTAAATAATGATGGCGTTATCGACGAAAAGGATAAGACGAATATTGGTAAAGGTACACCCGATTGGACATTTGGTTTCAACTTTAATCTTTCGTATAAGAATGTTGATTTCAGTATGCTGATTTCAGGACAATGGGGAAATGAAATTGCAGATGTAACCCGTCGTTTGGACTGTCAGTGGGTAAATCTTCCGGCAGAGTTTATGGACCGCTGGCATGGAGAAGGCACATCAAACACAATGCCTCGTTTCTGCTGGACAGGTGATGATGCAAACAACAACTGGGGTAATTTTTCCGATCTCTATATCAAAAATGGTTCTTTTGCACGTATAAAGAATATTCAGATTGGTTATACATTGCCCGCCAGCTTGACACATAAGTTCTTCGTACAAAGATTGCGCTTGTATGTAGCAGCCGAAAATTTGTTGACTCTTACAGGGTATAAAGGTTTCGATCCGGAATTGAATAATGATAAATCAAACGGTATTGACCGCGGATATTACCCTCAGGCTCGTACATTTACAGTTGGTTTAAATCTTAATTTTTAAATTGCTAAATATTGATTGAATATGAGAAAGTCTAAATTATATATAGCTGCTGCCGCTGCTTTACTGTTTAATCTTACATCTTGTAGCGATAGCTTTTTGACAGAAGAACCTTCCAGCTCTGTTGTTATCGATGGTTATTATGATACTTATGCACATATACTGGAGTCGGCTGTTGCTGCTTACGATCCCATGCACTGGTACGATTATTTTTCCGGATGGGCTCCTTTGAATTTGGTTTGGGACTCTATGGGAGATGATATTTATGTAGGAGGAAGTTCTACTACCGACCAGATGCAGATACATTTGATATCCCAGTATCGTTCGGATCCTACCAACAATATCAGTGGCGCCTGGACGGGAAGCTATTCGGGGGTAAACCGTTCCATTCGTCTGATTGATAATGCTACCAATTCGAGCTTGATTACCGATGAACAGCGTAACTTGTTTATTGCGGAAGGACATGCTCTTCGTGCATGGTATTATTTGGTTCTGTGGAAAACGTGGGGAAACGTTCCTTACTATGAAGAAAACTTGAAGGAACCTTATTTGGCACGCCAGTACAAGGCTGACGAACTGTATGATGCTGTAGTGACTGACCTGGAAAATATGCTCGACAGTAAAGTGCTTCCTATGAACCAGCCGGCAGAGTGGAAGGGCCGTATGACACAGGCTGCTGCTGCCATGATATATGCAGATTATGTAATGTATCAGGGAGACAAGACCAGATATGGCAAGGCATTGCAGTATATGAAGGATATAATTGAATCTCATGAATATGACTTGGTATCGGCTGAAGAACTTTGGGATGTGACCAACGAATGGAATAAGGAGATAATCTTTGATGTGAACTATATTGCCAAAGGTAGTGAGCGTACCTGGGGAAGTGCTAATGCACCTGGGGGTACTGTACTTCCTGCAATGATAGGTGTAGATGGATTTTCTTCTAATGAAGAATCTCCGGAGTTCAGTAGTGGATGGGGATTTGGAACTGTTTCTAAAGAGGTATACGATGCATACGATGAAGGAGATGTACGCCGTGATCTAAGTATCTTGAATATGGATAAATATATAAAGGACAAGGCAGCCGAAGGATATACCGTGACTTACGGAGGGCGTTATCAGAATACCGGCTATTTCCTGCGTAAGTATTTGCCTCGTCCGGGTGGCAATGAAGGTGCGCTGGGCGATGCCGACTTGGCTTGGGATTACAACTTGCACCTGTACCGCTATGCTGAAACCTTGCTTAATGCAGCAGAACTGGCCTTGGAAACTGGTGACGTTCCGACTGCTCAAGGATATTATGACTTAGTTCGCGACCGTGCTAAAGTAAGTCACAAAACAGTTTCCATAGATAACCTGATTGATGAACGTCGTCTGGAATTTGTTGGTGAAGGAAAACGCTATTTTGATTTGGTTCGTTCCGGAAAGGCTGCTACTGTACTGAAAGCCGGAGGTGGTGTCGTTTTGCAGGATAAGGAAAAACTTGTATGGGGTGGTCAGGCTATTCCTGAACGTACAACTTGGAACGAAAATAAAAAATACATCCAGATTCCACAAAGTGAAATCGAAGCGACCGCTTCTAAGGGTGAAGAATTTGCAATCGTACAGAATCCTAAATAACTGATGAGTTAGTATAAAGGCACTTCGTTTGTTGAAAATTACTTTTGATGAATGAAGTGCCTTTAATGAAACCAGACGAAATCAAGTGAATCGTCATAGGGTAGTATCTACATTATGGAAGAAAAACGTTGAAGGTTATGATTAAACAGAATATTATATCACTGCTATTGGCTGGATTATTGTTTGCCTGCCAACAGCCGGCAACAAATACAGATGAGCAGTTGGATGAACAACAGTTTATAAAAATATCGGGAACTTGTCTTATAGAGCCCAATGGAGATACCTTATATATTAAAGGTACAAATCTGGGCAACTGGCTGAATCCCGAAGGCTATATGTTTGGCTTTACAAAAACTAATTCAGCCAGAATGATAAACGATATGTTTTGTCAGCTGGTTGGTCCGGATTTTACGGCTGATTTCTGGAAACAGTTTAAAGACAATTATATTACCCGTCAGGATATTGAGTTTATTGCCTCTTCCGGTGCAAATACCATCCGGCTTCCGTTTCATTATAAATTGTTTACCGATGAGGATTATATGGGGCTTTCTGTCAGTCAGGATGGCTTCGCCCGTATAGATAGTGTCGTAAATTGGTGTCGTGACAATAAGCTATATCTCATTCTGGACATGCACGATGCCCCCGGAGGACAAACAGGCGATAATATAGACGATAGTTATGGTTACCCGTGGCTGTTTGAGAGTGAACGGAGCCAGCAGTTGTTCTGTGATATATGGAAGAAGATAGCCGGACGTTATCAGAATGAACCGGTCATATTGGGGTATGAGTTAATAAATGAGCCTATAGCTCATTATTTTGACAACAGGGATGAACTGAACAGCAAGCTCGAAGCATTGCATAAACGGGCGGTAAAGGCTATACGTGAGGTAGACAACAATCATATAATATTGCTGGGAGGAGCACAATGGAACAGTAATTTCAAACCGTTCAGCGATGCCAGATATGATGATAAACTGATGTATACTTGTCACCGTTATGGAGGTGAACCTACAAAAGAAGCTATTCAGGATTTTATTCATTTTCGCGATAGCGTAAACCTGCCTATGTATATGGGGGAAATTGGTCACAACACGGACGAGTGGCAAGCCGCTTTCTGTAAGGTCATGACCGACAACAATATTGGCTATACGTTTTGGCCTTATAAGAAAAAAGACGACTCGTGTATGATGGGCATTAAGATGCCTGAGAACTGGGACAAGATAATTGCCTTTTCTGAAACGTTGCGTGATACCTATCAGCATATAAGAGAGGCACGTCCGGATCAGGACATGGTGAGAAAGGCAATGAATGATTTTATAAAGAGTTGCAGATTTGAGAATTGTGTTCCGCAAAAAGATTATATAACTTCAATAGGATTGACCTGCCATGAAAATTAAAGGTATACTTCGGTTTATTTGTCTGATTTTCCTGCTTTTACCTTCTGGCCTGAAGGTCATGCAAGCTCAGCCTGTAAGTATCTTTTCGTTGAATAATAGTCTGATCGACTACAACAATCAGCCGGAGATATTTAATGAAATGGTCAAAAGTATGGGGAAGGAGGCGCGATGGCATGCACGGACCCAGTTAGGACGTACCTTGTTGTATCATTATAATGATGAAATTTCTCGGCAACTTGTATTGTCTGGTCACTGGAATTATATTATTTTGCAGGAGCAGAGTGCATTACCCAGGTTATGTCCTGAAATCTTGATGGAGAGTGTTAAGTTATGGAAGCTGGCTTTACTCAATGCATATCCGGAAAAACAGCCTGTTATAGTCCTTCCCATGAACTGGGCATATAGCAGCGACTGGTCCCGGTTTAAGGAATCTTCGGAGGAACTGGTACGCAGCTATTTGAATGTTTGTCGGGAAATCCCTGGTGTTGTGGTGTGTCCTGTAGGAATGGCATATAAGATTTTATTTGAAACACAGGGAGAAAAGGGATGTGCTGCTTTATATACCGACAATCGGCATCCTTCACTTAAAGCCTCTTATCTGGCTGCGTGTATGGAGTATGCTGTTATATTTGAAGAAAGTCCTTCTGTGATAACTTATGTACCCGATGGCTTATCTGTAAAGGAGGCGCAAGATATGCGTTTACTGGCAGATGAGGCTTTGAATAAATGGTATGGTGAACTGAAGTCATCGCGTTAGTATAGTTGAAAATTTATAACTGAAAATATGATGAAAAACGAATTTATGAAAAAAATGGCGCTGGCATGTGTTGCCGGACTTGCTTTATTCTCTGTGCAAGCACAGCAACTGCCCGTTTATCTTGATGGTAATCAACCTATAGAATCACGTGTGGAGGATGCTCTCTCACGTATGACTCTGCAAGAAAAAATAGCTATGATCCATGCTCAGTCTAAATTCAGCAGTCCGGGAGTACCCCGTTTGGGCATTCCGGAAGTCTGGTGTACGGATGGCCCTCATGGTATCCGTCCCGAAGTGCTGTGGGATGAATGGGATCAGGCTGGATGGACCAACGACTCTTGTGTGGCTTTCCCTGCCTTGACTTGTCTGGCGGCAACGTGGAATCCGGACATGGCGCTGCTTTATGGCAAAAGCATCGGTGAAGAGGCCCGCTATCGTAATAAGTCTATCTTGCTGGGACCGGGTGTGAACATCTATCGTACGCCGCTGAACGGACGTAACTTCGAGTATATGGGCGAAGATCCTTATCTGTCGAGTAAGATGGTGGTACCTTATGTACGTGGGGTCCAGAGCAATGGAGTAGCTGCTTGCGTAAAACATTTTGCATTGAACAACAACGAAATAAATCGTCATACATCGAATGTTATAATCGATGACCGTGCGCTTTACGAGATTTATCTTCCTGCCTTTAAGGCGGCTGTTCAGGAAGGACATGCGTGGAGCATCATGGGATCTTATAATTTGTACAAGAACCAGCATTGCTGTCACAATGAATATTTGCTGAACGATATCCTGAAAGGCGAATGGGGATTCGACGGTGTTGTGGTGAGCGACTGGGGTGGAGCTCATGATACCGATGAGGCAATCTCCAACGGGCTTGATCTGGAGTTTGGCAGTTGGACGAACGGACTTTCCAATGGCACCAGCAATGCTTACGACAATTATTATCTTGCATATCCTTATCTCCAGCGTATCAAATCGGGTAAGGTAGGTACTGCCGAACTGGATGACAAGGTTCGCCGGGTACTTCGTCTTATTTTCCGTACGACAATGGACCGTAATCGTCCGTTCGGTTCTATCGGTAGTCCGGAACATTTTGATACTTCCCGCCACATTGCGGAAGAGGGTATCGTACTGCTCCAGAACCGTAACAATGTGCTTCCGCTCGACTTGAATAAGGTGAAGAAGGTAGCTGTGATTGGTGAGAATGCCATCAAGATGATGACTGTAGGAGGTGGAAGTTCTTCACTGAAAGTAAAATACGAAATTTCTCCTCTCGACGGACTCCGTCATCGTCTTGCCGGTCAGGCTGAAGTGGTATACGCCCGTGGTTATGTAGGAGATGCCAGTGGTGAATACAATGGAGTCGTGACAGGTCAGGATCTCTCCGACAATCGTTCTGCCGAGGAGCTACTGGCAGAAGCTGTCGAGGTAGCTCGTTCTTGCGATTATGTCATCTTCTTTGGAGGCTTGAACAAGAGTGCGGGTCAGGACTGTGAGGATTCCGACCGTCAGTCTTTAGGTCTTCCTTACGGACAGGATAAGGTGATTGAAGCTCTTGCGAAGGCTAATAAGAATCTGGTTGTGGTCAATATCTCAGGAAATGCGGTAGCCATGCCGTGGGTTGATGAGGTTCCGGGTATCATTCAGGGATGGTTCCTTGGCAGCGAAGCAGGCAATGCATTGGCAGCCGTTATTGTAGGCGATGTAAATCCGTCGGGCCGTCTGCCGTTTACTTTCCCCACTTCTCTGGAGAATGTAGGCTGTCATCGTTTGGACGCTTATCCCGGTGTGAAACGTGCTTCTGAGAATATTTGGAATATCGCTTACAAGGAAGGTATTTTCGTCGGTTACCGTTGGAGCGACAAGGAAAAGCTCCAGCCGCTGTTCCCGTTTGGACATGGACTGAGCTACACCAGTTTTTCATATGGTAAGGCTACCTTAGATCGTAACGAACTGTCCGCGTCGGATAGTATCCATGTAACCGTTCTGGTAACAAATACAGGTTCTGTGGCAGGTGCTGAAGTGGTTCAGCTGTATGTACGCGATGTCAAGAGTTCTGTAGCTCGTCCGGTAAAAGAGCTGAAAGGTTTCCGTAAGATTCAGCTGGCTCCGGGTGAAACGAAATTGGTTACTTTCACCATCGATAAGTCCAGCCTGAGTTATTTCGACGATAAGCAGCATGCATGGGTTGCCGAGCCGGGTAAATTCGAAGCTCTTGTAGCTGCTTCGGCTACCGATATCAAGTCGAAGGTGGCTTTTCAGTTGAAATAAGTTTCAGGTAGTTCATCGTTTGTCAAAAGAAAAATGTCTGTATTACAATGCTCTTTCTGAAAATGATGGACGATAGCGAAAAAAATTGAAAGGGAACTCTGTCAAACTCTATGTGAAATCCATATAGAATCTTATGCAGAGATAGTTTTTTAAATTAAATTTGTGATGTCAAAAATTAAAATATATTATTATGAATATTACTAGGAAACTACTGCCTTCTAGAATGCTGATTATATACTCCATAATTATATCAGCAATTGTTGGTTATGCTATTTATTATGCGTTCACGGAAGGAAATACTTTAATAAGAATTGTTGTCATAATAGCGACATTATTGATTGTGTTGCCAGTTTTGAGGATGCCAGTAAGTATAAATGAAGACAATGATACTATACGAATTAAACTAATTGTAGGAGAGATAGTTTTTCTTAAAAAAGAGCATACTATTACTCATATAAAAACGAAGAGTTTGTTCTCTGTTCGTCTGTTTGCTACATCTGTCTTTTTATATTGGGGCTATTTTTGGACAAAATCTATTGGTACCTTCTATGCGCTATGCGTTGATAACACCAATTTGATTATGTTAACTAATAAAAATGATGGTTCTAAAATCGTCATTGATTCTCCCTTTGTATAGTTAATGTACCGATTGATAATGTTAGTTTCTGAATATCATATTCATTCAATCTAATCGGAAATTAATGTAAAAACAATGAGGCTGTCTTTCAAACCTATGAGTTGCAGCCTCATTGTTTTTAGGTTCTTCTTAAATATTTCAGTACCATTCTATCTTTATATGAATACAATTATAGACCGTTAATCCATGAAGCAATGTCTTTCAATACTTCTTCCGAAATGGTTTCTTCAATGTTATAGTAGTCAAAAGCTGTTTCTGGAGTGCAGTTCTGAAACAAATGATTGAGGTTAGGATATTCCTTTATAAGGTTTTTGCTGTTCTTGCCAGACAGAATTTCCTTTATAACTTTTAGATTGCTTTTGGATATTACCTGTACATCATTGCTTCCATTGATAGCCATTACAGGTATTGAAATCTTCTCTATATCATATTGGGGATCATAATTAACGAAATATTCCAGCCATGGGTTCTTGGGTTGGAAGGTCATATCTCTACGGATGGATTCTACGTTATAATTGGCAGGAATACCTTTAAGTTTCAATATTGCATTCTGTTGTTCGGCTAATAATGAATCGCCCTTTATTCCGGGTCCAGCCATGCTTACTATAAAGTCGGCCTTATTTTCTGCTCCCAACATGAAAGCTATCATTCCACCTTCACTGTGTCCCAGAATACCTATCTTGTCAAATTTGCCGTTTTTTTTCAACCACAGCAGTCCGTATTCTGCATCTTCGGCAAAATCTTCCGATGTACAGTCCTTTCTGGCACCGCCAACTGATTTTCCTGTACCTCTGTCGTCATACCTCAAAGAAGCTATACCGTTTCTTGCCAGATAGTCGGCAATGACGAGGAAAGGTTTGTGCCCGAATATTTCCTCATCCCTGTTCTGCGCACCGCTGCCGGTAACCATAATGACTACAGGCACTTTTCTGTTCTCTTTATATCCTATAGGATATGTCAATGTACCTGATAAGTTGGCATTTGCTTTTTCATTTACAAAAGTGACTTCTTCAGTTTTGTAGCTGTATGGCTTTTGTGGTTCTTGCGGCCTGTTAAGTTTTTCCTGTTCGCCGGATTCCAGTTCCAGAGGAAATGACATCCCATATTGATTGAATGTTCCTGATATTTTATTTCCGGTAAGTTTACCGTTATATACCATTTTGATTGCATCAACCTGAAGGCTGACTGAATCTTCTGTCAATGATTTTATATCTACTGGTATACCCATGGCTCCTTGTGCTGGGACATCCATCTTGCATGTTGTTTCATTACCGTCTCCTCGTGTAAAATGAAATACTATTTCGAGCTTCTGGTTTCCTGCATTTAGTTTTCCCTTCCATGTACCGCCTATTTTCTGTGCAAATGATGTTGATACTGTTATTATAACCAGTATCAATGAAACAAGTCTTTTCATTGTCATATTTTTTATAGTTATAATTCTGTATTTACTTTTATTTTCCTGAATGTTTTCTGTTCGTCACGCACCCGGAAAAGTTCCCGGTGTGCTTTTTCCTTATACTTCCGAAGAACTTTGATTTCGTTACGAGATATAAATCATATAAGGCTATCAAGGCTTAATTGTAATTATACAAATGTAAATATTTAAATTGACTTACCGTTGCATTTATGAAAAAATTCACTATTACCAATACTTTATCAAATATTACTTCATGGGGATTATATCATCGAGGTTGGTGGGGTAAAGAAGACATATTCAGCATAGATGAATCAGTTTAGTCCAGATAGAAAAGACTGTGCGCAAAGAATAGATATAGACTTGACCTGCGTGAAGATGACTGCCATCAACATGCTGAAGAACTCCGTTCCCAGTGAAATTGCCTGGATGAATACACTCACACTGGAGCATTGGCGTAGGTATCAGCTCAATCTTGTGCGTGTGGCCAATGTCTGGCTGCCTACATTCACGGTTCTTGAAGCTGGACATACGAATCTCGTTCTCCGAGTACAAGAGGCGTTGAAAAACCGGAAGGCCATGAGTGCCGGAGAATTACAACTCGGTTTTCCCTTCTTTTTTGACGAGGAGTGCAGGCGTTTCGTAACAGTCTCCTCCTACATAGAGCCTTTCCTCCGTTCCGCTGCTGTTGCAATGGGCTTCATAGTTCCCTCCGAGGTAATACCTTGTGTATACCGTCTTTCCCTCTTCGGCCATTCTCATCCGTACCCTGTCGAACTGAGCATTGTAGGTGAATTCTGCCCTTCCGTTTTCTTCCTCTATCCATGCGGGTCTGTTTGCGGCAGTATATCCCACCTGCAGTCCACTGTGTATGCAGGCTTCTTTTTCCGGTGTGTTTCCTGTAGTGGCATAGGGTCGGTTGGGGTTGGCATATACCATTTCTCCTGCATCCCCTTTGCGTATGATGTTTCCTTCGGGTGCTTCTTCCCTGACACTTTCCACCTTTCCGTATGCATCATAAGTGTAGTAGGTGGTAGGTACTGATTGCTTAACCGATATAGATTGTCTCTATAAAAACATTTCAACACCTTAATCGTAAGGTATCGAAATGGCTTATTAAATAAAGATGATTTTAGATTTATCTGGACTCAGTTTCCATCACCTTTTTCAATTTTTCTGCAAATTCTAGATAATCTTGTAATGCGTTTCTTGCTCCACGGGTAAAATGGGAGTTTTCATCCTCTTTCATCCAACCGGATAAATCAGTCTCAAAATCTTGAATATAATAATTCAATCTCCATAAAGCGAGGTCTTTTCGCCCTTCCAAATAATATGCAATCGGCAATGCTTTATGAGATATTGATTCTCTAATTTTTCTATTTTCCATTTCTGAAATAAAATTTTTTTCTATCAGAAATATAGTCTATATATGATATTCCTATTTCCATAATGGATTCTATCATATTGTTTACTATGGGGGTAATGTCATCTCCTTTAGCAAATTCCCAATCTATTCTATCCATCATATTCATTAATGCATTTGAATAAGTCGAATATTTATAATTGGGGAAAGGCCAATGCAAATCAAAATACTTTCTCCGTAAATTAAATTCATCTTTATATAAAACTCCAATGTGTGGTGTTATTGATTTTATTGGATGATATTAGCTGGTCTGAAATTCAATCTGTTGTAATACATTATCATCTTTTTCTCTAAAAAATCTCCACTACGTTTAATGGATCCATATTTATTAAGGCGTTCCGTTACTATATGGATTATTTGTTTTTGTAACTCTTTCATTTTTTACACGTATTAAATGTTCAAATTTAGAAATAATTTCTATATATAACAACATAATTACCAGTATACGGCTGACCAATATTAAAATAAGTTATGCTTTTTGCATTATTACCAATAGGAATAAAAGGTGGAGTTTGCTTTTGCATTATAGGAATATTGATTTTTGGGTTAGGAGTCATTCTTGCTGTAGGTCCATTCTTTACTTCAAACAAATGCAGAATTCTGTCTTTTTCTCCAACAAAATCAAAACGGTTCCGTATTCCATTCAATTCTACTGTAACTTTTTTTTGAAATACTAACCCTCCTTCATCTTGAAATTCAGCGATAGCCCTATTGACTCGTTCCTGACCTTTTTGGTATGGAGTAAGCCGTTGTGCTTGCCACTCCGGTCTATGCAGCCGGTTCTGGAACTGTCATATATGCCGGACGAAAAGGAGGTTATGGACGATGCATTATAATACAGCACAAGTTCGGATAACCTGCTTTACGGTAGCATTTGTCTATGTAGCGGATGGACAATATGCGTGAACGCAAAAACTTCAGGAAAAGATTACATTAAGACAAAAAAATGCGACATAATAATATGACGCACCTTTCTAAAAATCTTTTATTTATTTTCTACAAACACAGGCTTAAAAGTACGTGTAGAAGCAATTGGAGTTGTATTATATGGTGCTTTCGGATAAAGAGTTACCGTAATTTACATATATATCATTCTTATCAGTCCATCAAATATCATCTCTTTGTACCCAGGTAGATAAATAAGGACGTGCTTCAGTTGGAGTCATTTCAACAATACCGCTTTCCAGGTTCTGGATAACAATTCTGTCAAATAATGTACTTGAAGAAAGAACATATAAACTATCTTGTTTAGAATAAAACTCGTAAGACGGAAGTGATACCTTCAGGAAAGAGGAAGTTTTGAATTGGAAACTTGATTGTTTTTAACTGCAAGCAAATGAGCTGTGCCATGACTTAATAAAGTTTGGTGCAGCTCATTTTATGTCTGCTGGTTACTGTTTGTCGTTTTTTAAGGAGTTGAAACGATTGGATGTACTTCTATTTCTTTTGTCTTTGGGAATGGGTAAACTTCAGATTAGCGTTCATGTCACCGAATATGGAACCTTGTTTTTGTGGATAATTATGCAAAGTGCCTTTAGGTCAATAAAAAAACCGGCTAAACTTACTGTTTAAGCCGGGTTTTGTCGTTAATGTCTTGAAAGATGTGCGCAGATTTGACAGATTATCGAACTTTTATTAATGACCTTAAAAAGATAACTTGCTTCTTGGATTGGTACAATGATAGAAAAGTATAATATCTTTGAGAGTTAATTAACC
>NZ_DBMACV010000061.1:0-22179 GCF_057861905.1 Phocaeicola sp.
ATCGAGATTATCTTCTGAATATCGCTGCCTGAAAAAGTTAACTACACTCTTATCGTTGATAAAGAAAAGAGGGTGAATCGCGTATTACGACACACCCTCTTGTTCTGCTTTTTGTACAAAAAACGCCGGAGATTTGTACAAACATTTTTCTTTTTTGTACAAATTCCGGTCGCTTGTTGAGCAGGCTTCTGCAAAAGTCTGCTGATATTTTTCCATTCTTCTGCCGGGTAGTTCTTTACTGTCCGGCGGAACCCTATTACTGTTTACTATACTTTACCGGTATCAGGCGTACGTTGCCGTTTAGTCCCGAAGGCATCGTGCTCCAGTTCTTGTAGTCCCCTTTCACATAATTCAGCTTGGCCATATTGATATCTTTAAAGATACGCCACTCTATGTTTTTGCGGTCCATATCGGCAATACGGTTTGCCGGCAAGTTAGTCACTTCTACTTCTATCAGGTTTTTGCCCGTTTTCAGCCACTTGCCAACCTTCAGTCTGAACGGAGCTGCCCAGGCTGTGCCTGCATCGTGCCCGTTGATACGTACTCGTGCACTTTCGCGAACATCTCCCAAGTCCAGTATCCAGTCATCAGCTTCGAGGGCAGGCAGGTCTATTTCGAGGGAATAGCATCCGGTTCCCATATTGATTTTTGCTTCCGGCTGTTCCAGTTCCGTCCACGATAGGGGCGAATCTATGTCGAACCGGCCGGTTATGGAAGGTGTGCTTTCCACAAAATTCAGTTTCCATCCGTGATCCAGACTGAGGCTGTATGCCTGTTCTTCAGGGTAATTCCACGCAGGTTCTTTGTCCAGTGGCTTGTTGAGTGTCTGGATGATAAGACTTTCACCCGATTTCAGTTGCAGACGGACTTCCAGTTTCCCGTTGCTTGTCCGGCTTTGGGCTCTGCCTCTTTCTCCATTCATCGGATTGAAGAACATGGCAGTTGTTTCGGGAACATTCAGTGTTACCCATCCGTCTGTGTCTTTATCCTGCAGGCAGGATACAAAGTAGTGGTGACCTTCGGGGTTCGAGCGGCGGATAAACTGAAGTCCGTACCGTGTTTTCAGTTCTTCTGCTGGTATTCCGGTCTGTGCCAGTGCCTGCTGGTAATCGGAACCGACAATGATTTGTCCCTTTCCGAATGCAAACTGTTGTGTCTGCTTGAATGAGTCTGTTGCAGGAAGTTGTCTGGTTATATGCTGAAATGTCTTTCTGTTTTTATCCAGTTCATGATATCCCGGTACATCTTCTGGATATTGTTCAACAAATATTACAGTAGCACCCTGACGTGCCAGTTCTACAAGTTTTCTGAGTGTGGCAGCAGGCATCAGTCGGGCAGCGGGTACAATCAGTGCTTTATATCGTGTCCCTCCGCTGGTGACGAGCTGGTCGCCTGTACAACGTGTCGTCTTGATGAATGCGTCGGAGATGTAGTCCACGTCGTATCCTCCGGCAATAATCGTCTGGATAGTCTTGATAAATTTAGGAGCATACCGGTCCATCTTATGAATGTCGAACGAAACAAGTCGTCCGGCAATCTCGTCCCATAAATCGTAGATGGGCAGATAAACCAGAAAGTCGTTGTCGGGTTGTCCCATTTGCAGGAACGACTGGCAGCGGGTTATGTATTCGAAAAAAGCAGGAGCATCGCGCCAGATACTGTTGGTGGGCGACATGTTGATGCTTGCATAGAACAGCCAGCCGGGCCATGCCGCTTCTTGTGGAGAATACGGTGTGCCGTGAAAGAACATATGGTTGACACCCGATACGAACATCAGATCCATGTCAGGCTTACATTGTGAAAGCGAGGTACGGAAATGTTCGGTCAGCCAGGTAAATGTTTCCGATGAAGTATAAGGTTTGCCGGCAATGTGTGCTGCCGAGGATGCATACTTCAGCATCGAAATATCCGAGAAATTGGGTCGGGTGAGGGAGTCTTTACGCAACCCCTTGATGTGAAAGTCGGTCAGGCCGAACCCTTCGCATTCGGGAATGTCTACCGAAGCATACGTATCAATCAGGTTGGCAGGCGACCCGTGTGCCTGATTGCGGGTTGTACTGCCGTGCTTGTGTGCCCATTTTGTCCATTGGGTCGTGAAATTGTCTATCAGCATTTCGCTGACGGTTTCACGATAGTCGGATACAATGCGGCGTGTTGCTTCCGTGCGTGTGGTATCCAGAAACTCCGGAAAATGTTCTTCGAGCTTATATCCTCTCCGGCGTTCGAATTCTTCCAGCAGGTGAGGTGTCCAGTCGGCTTTGTAGACTTCATACGAATCGTTGAAGAATGTTCGTGGGTATGTTACCTTGTTCTGCTGGAAGGCATGGTCGAATTTGGTAAAATATCCTTTGACAGCTTCCGGGTTCATGTGGTCCATGACATATCCTTCTCCGCCAGGAGCGGCACGTTTTACCTTTTGGAATGTTTTGCCGATGAATAAAGCAATCAGTTTCCATTCACCTTTCGGAGCACTCCATTTCAGCTTCCCGTTCTTGACTTTTGCCGTCAGGTTCAGACAAGTGCCGTCGGTGCTGTAAGCCATCAAACGGTTTAGGGTGGCAATCTCGCGTTGCTTTTTTTCTTTGGGATTACTTATGGATATATCCTGCACTATATCTTTTTCTCCGGTTATGCTGTATTGTTCGAAAATGGCTCGGGTTGCTGCATGCTCCAGAGTAATGTCCGGCCCGCCGAAAGGCCATCCTGTTCCTGTGTTCATGTCAATACCTATTCCATTTTTCTTAGCTTCGTCCTGTGTGTATTCAAGCATTTCCATCCATCGGGGCGATAAGAATGGAATCTCTCGCTGTTCATTTCCCTTGACCCCGTAGATAGGAGTTATTTCCAGACTCCCTATTCCGGCTGTACCATACAGGCGAAGGTTGTAGGAAAGGTTCTGCTTATCGACGGCACTTCCCATCCACCACCATCGGCTTCCAGGGCGTGCTTCGGGTTTTATCTCGGGCCAGTTTTGTGCCTGTGCGGCGCTTCCTAACAGTAACAGGAGTGCCAGTATGTCGTTTTTTTTCATGGGTATTTATTATTAGCTCGTTTGAATGAAACAAAATTAGCTGCTTTATCGATAATATTCAATGTACAAAAGTACATATTCATAGAATATTGTATACCCCTTGCCTAAGGATGTGCAATTCTGTTTGCAGTATTTTATCTTTCTATTATTTTTGTGTTGAATTTATTATATCAAGTTATTTGTTATACATATGAAAAACCAAAAAATTTGGATATTGTGCTGGCTGAATTGCTTGCTGTTTTCGTTGTTCCCCGCCCGGGCTGCAATAGAGCTTCGCAGTGAACGTCTGACTACGGCCGACGGACTGGCTAATAATTCCGTTCGATATATGTATCAGGACAGCAAAGGCTTCATTTGGATGGCTACACTTAACGGCTTGAACCGTTACGATGGCAATTCGCTGATAACGTTTCGTCCGCAGAAATCGAAAGAAATTTCTTTGGCAGACCATAGGGTGAAGATGCTGGAAGAAGACCGTAATGGATTTTTGTGGATAACCACTACTGCCGACCTGATCAGTTGTTACGACTTGAAGCACGATTGTTTTGTCGATTTTACGGGGTGTGGTGAATATCAGGACCATTATCGTGGCTTTTTTATGACGCAAGATGCGGTCTGGCTGTGGGGAGCTTCTCATGGATGTCGCCGGGTGACGTATCGGGAGGGGCATTTTTCTTCTACTGCTTTTACAGTGCAGAATGGAGCTCTGAAGTCGAATAATATACATTTTGTTCGTCAGTTTGGCGGAAAAATCTGGATAGGAACTCAGCAGGGTGTTTATTATTGGCAAGATAATAAGCTGGTGGCTGTAGATGAGAACCATTCGTTTTGGAAGATTTTGTCTTATGATGACAAACTGGTTTTTGTCACCTCTGCCGGAGAACTGTTCTGTTTTAATGATAAGGGGAAAGGGCTTCAGTCGCTGGGTACGCTTCCCCGTAAGACAAAAGCATGGGCAATGACCGGTTTGTTTCGTGTAGGAGCCAAACAATATATTCTCACATCGGAAGGTACATTGTGTCTGGATATGGTAAATTTAAAAGTCACATCTGCTCCTGCGTATTACGATATTCCTGGAGGTTTGGTGAAGAAAGATGAAAAAGGGGATTACTGGGTATATAACCGGACTGGAAATTTGTATTACGTCAAATCGGATACTGGCGAGAAGAAGGTATTCAGTGTGATGCCTTCCGGTAAACTGGGATTTATAGACAAGGAGAGATATTATATTGTTCATGACAGTCGTGGCATTATATGGATTTCGACTTACGGAAACGGGCTGTTTGCCTACGATGTGGCTACGGAAACTGTTCAGCATTTTACTTCAGAATCAGGAATTTCGTCTTTGCTTGCTTCCAATTACTTGCAGTGTCTGATGGAAGATCGTTCGGGAAGTATCTGGGTCAGCTCTGAGTTTGCGGGTATTTCCAAGTTAAGTATATTGAACGAAGGGGCGGCTCGTGTTTATCCGGAAAAGGACTTGATGGAAGACCGTTCGAATACGGTACGCATGCTTACCTCTACGTCCAACGGTGATATCTGGGTGGGTACCCGTACCGGAGGATTGTATATCTACGATTCGAAGCTTGAAGTGCAGAAGAAGAAATTTCATCATGGCATAAATACTTACGCGGTTTGTGAAGATAACAAAGGCAATTTGTGGCTTGCCACTCGTGGAGAAGGTATATGGATTGGCGATGTAAAATACCGATACGATAAGTTGGATGAAAAATCGTTGTCGTCCGATAATGTTTTCTGTATGATGAAAGACCGGAAAGGTCGTATGTGGATAGGTACATTCGGAGGGGGACTGAATCTGGCTGTTCCTACAGCAGACGGGAAATATGAGTTCCGGCATTTCTTTACCCGTACTAACGGACAACGGGAAACTCGTTCTTTGTGCGAGGACCGTAACGGATGGATATGGGTTGGCTCGAGTGAGGGAATATTTGTTTTCAATCCTGATGAACTGATTGCTGATCCTAATGCATACAGACACTATTCTTTGGAAAGCGGTGACTTGCAGAGTAACGATATCCGTGCAATCATGCGCGACCGTAAAGGACGTATGTGGCTTGCTGAGTCGGGAGCCGGATTTTGTATGTCGGTGGTTGGACACGATTATAACAAGCTGGAATTTACTCATTATACTTCACGCGATGGGTTGGTCAGCAGCATGGTACAGGCTTTGGTCGAAGATGATGAGGGAATGATATGGGTATCTACGGAATATGGACTTTCTTGCTTTAATCCGGATTTGATGACATTCGAGAATTATTTGTTCTCCGATTATATATTGGGTAATGTATATAGTGAGAATAGTGTCTTGAAACTGCAGGATGGACGTCTGGCTTTGGGAACCGGACAGGGTATTGTTCTGGTAGATCCTAAGCATGTTTCGGTAAAGGATACTCCAATGCAGGTAACTTTTACCGATTTGAAACTGAATGGTATATCTGTTGTTCCGGGTGAAAAGGATTCTCCTTTGGAGGCTTCGCTGGCATATGCCGAAGCGGTGAAGCTGAATTATAACCAAAATTCATTTGTGATAGAATTCTCAACGTTCGATTATTCGGATGCGGGACTGTCGAGATTTATTTATAAGCTGGATGGATACGATGAAGGATGGAGTGCTCCTTCTTCGCTGAATTTTGCCGCATATAAAAACTTGCCTCCTGGTACTTATCATCTTCATGTAAAGGCGCGGAATACGGCTGGAGTTTGGACAGGAGAATCGGTCTTGAAAATAGTAGTGGTTCCTCCGTTCTGGAAAACAACCTGGGCGATGCTTATTTATGTCTTGCTGAGTATAGCTGTGCTATATATAGCTTATCGGATTATATCGAATATGAATACTTTGCAGAATAAAATAAAGGTGGAAGAACAGCTTACAGAATATAAACTGATGTTCTTTACAAACATATCGCATGAATTCCGTACGCCGCTGACTTTGATACAAGGTGCTTTGGAACGTATTCACAGGGTGAAAAAAATACCTGCTGACATAGCTGGTCCTGTACATGTAATGGATAAAAGTACACAACGCATGCTGAGGCTGATTAATCAGTTGCTTGAATTCCGGAAAATGCAGAATAATAAGTTGAGTCTGTCGTTGGAAGAAACGGATGTGATTGCATTTCTGCGTGAAATTTATCTGATATTCAAGGATGTTGCCGAATCGAAGAATATGGAATATGTATTTTCTCCATCTGTTTCATCGTACAAGATGTTTATCGATAAGAATAATCTGGATAAAGTGGCTTATAATCTTTTGTCGAATGCGTTCAAGTATACTCCTTCGAACCGCCGGGTGGAGTTTGCCGTAACTGTGGATGAAGAGAGTCATAAGCTGATCATCAAGGTGATAGATACGGGAGTCGGTGTACCGGTTGAAAAGCGTGGGGAACTTTTCAAGCGTTTTATGCAGAGTAGTTTCTCGGGTAGCAGCATGGGAGTTGGCTTGCATCTGACTCACGAACTGGTACAGGTCCATAAAGGTACAATCACTTATGCAGAAAATCCGGGCGGAGGTTCAATCTTTACGGTAGTGCTCCCAACTGATGCTTCTGTATACGACGAAAAGGATTTCCTGATTCCTGGCAATGCACTGCTGAAGGAGGAGCAGGAAGCGGGAAAACAACACCTGCAGGAAATGCTTTCTAAGCAGGAGGAAGAAAAGGTGGAGGAACATATGTCGGCAGAACCTCTTAACAAAAGGAAGATTTTGATTGTGGAAGATGATAACGATGTGCGTGAATTCTTGAAAGAGGAGTTAAGTCCTTATTTTGAGGTTGTAGCGGAATTGGACGGAATTTCCGGACTGGAGCGTGCCAAGGTGTATGATGCAGACTTGATTATCAGTGATGTTTTGATGCCTGGATGTTCGGGATTTGAGTTGACACGTAAATTGAAAAGCGACTTTAATACAAGTCATATACCTATTATTTTGCTGACTGCACTTAGTTCGCAGGATAAACATCTGGAGGGAGTAGAAGCGGGGGCTGATGCGTATATCACAAAACCGTTTAGCAGCAGTTTGCTGTGTGCAAGGGTCTTTAAACTGATAGAACAGCGTGACCGCTTGCGGGAAAAATTCTCGAAAGATCCTCATGCTGTGCGTCCGGCTATCTGTACGACGGATAAAGATAAAGAATTTGCCGACAAGTTGGCAGAAACGTTGGCCTCTCATTTGTCGAATCCGGATTTCTCTATTGATGAATTTGCATCTATGATGGGATTGGGACGTACGGTATTTTATCGTAAAGTAAAGGGAGTGACTGGTTATTCTCCTAATGAATATATACGCATTATGCGTATGAAAAAGGCTGTTGAACTGTTGTCTGAAGGTAAATATACCGTTTCGGAAGTGGCTTACCAGATTGGTATGAATGATCCGTTCTATTTCAGTAAATGTTTTAAGGCTCAGTTTGGTGTGCCACCTTCATCGTATTTGAGAGGAGAGAAGGAGGAAGAAAACTGATGTTGTTTCAGTCAGTAAAAAACTCCGGCAGGTTTAAAGAAATTATCCTGCCGGAGTTTTTTATGGATTGAATCTTTTGTATGTTTCTTTGCGATGTATGATTGACGCTTTTCGGAATTGTGACAGTTTATTGTAGTTTGTAAATTTCACTTCCTGCAAGAAGGAAACATCCTGTTCCGAAGTCATCAAAATCGGGTTTGCTGTCGTATGTTACTGGTTGTCCGTCTTTCGGCTCTTTGCCAGTACCTTGTACATAACCAAGATTGCCGTCGGGGTGTACTGCATCCTTAACCATAGCATTCCATGCCTTGAGAACTACTGGCAGATATTCACTGCGGTCGAGTAGTCCGTTCCGTATTCCCCATGCCATTCCGTATACGAACAGGGAAGTTCCCGTCAGTTCTTTACCTCCAAAATGGTTGGGATCGTGCAAGCTGACATTCCAGAAGCCATCTTCACGCTGACAGGCTTTTATAGCCTTGCTCATGGTAAGAAAATCGTTGATATAGTCTTGACGATGTACTTCATCCGATGGAATTTCGTCTAAAACGCGGACAAGGGCGGCGTATACCCATCCGTTTCCGCGACTCCAGTAGCAATCTTCTCCATTGGGCTCTTGGTAGGGAGGATCGAAATCCTGATCTCTCCACCACAAACCGTCTTTGGGGTTAAACATTCCATTGCCTCCGTGCTGGTTTCTGGTATATTCGTACATCTGCCACATCTTGTTGAAGTATTTTTGTTCTCCGGTCAGTTTTCCCATCTTGGCGAAACCGGGCATTCCCATTTGTATGGCATCTATCCACCACCATTCGTTTATTTGTGGTGTATTGACCAGCATGTTGAGGTTGGATTTTACGTTGAGCAGGATTTCCGGTTTGGGACAGAGATTGTACATATCTATATAAATCTGTCCACAAGCGTAATTGTCTGCATGTCGGGTTGTCGTTCCTCTCCACATTCCCCAGTTATGGTATTCTCCCCATTGGTAAGCATAGTTGTAATATTCTGTATCCGGGTAAACGGAATAAAGGGCGAGCAAACCTTCATAATATACAGTTCGTGTCCATATATTGCTTGGGCGCATCTTGCCTTTTACGAAACTGGGGAGCCGGCAGTCGGGATTGTTTTTCATGTAGTATCTGTTTACTTTGATCAGAGTGTTCAGGGTTTCTTTCTGGTCGGGGAGATCTTGTGCGTGCAATGCATTCGATGTTCCTAAACAGAGGGCCAATGCTGCAATAAATAACTTTTTCATGGTATTTGTTTATTTGTTGTAATGTTTTGTTCTTTTACAAAAATAGTTGCCTGTTTCTATTTATAAAATGGAAAATAATACAATAGCCTTTGATTTTATCCATTTTGTCTGGCTGGAGGAATAATTTATCTGAATGTACAAATTTATCTGGATAATGTATGATTTTCTATTTTCGTGTGATATGTTTTTCTTTATTTTTGCTGCCGTTGAAAGTAAGAAAAATTTGTTTTAATAAAAAATGCTATGAATAATTTGTGGATAAAGTGTATGGCTTTTGCGTGTCTGGCATTGTTGACCTTGCAGGCTTCGGCAAAAGATCTCTTTCCGGATGGAACTCCCATACCCGATTGGTTTCGGCAAACAGAAGTCGTTAAATTGGAAGATTTAGGAAAAATCTATCGGATAACGGATTATGGAGTGGTAAACGATAGTACGATTGTACAGACTCAGCAGATACAGGCTGTAATTGATAAGGCTTCTCTGGAAGGAGGAGGTGTAATTTATATTCCTCGAGGGACATTTTTAAGTGGTTCGTTGTTCTTTAAACCGCGGACTCATCTTTATGTAGAAGCAGAGGGCGTGTTGAAGGGAAGCGATGATATCAGTAACTTTGCTGTTATTGATACACGTATGGAAGGACAGAACTTGAAATATTTTGCGGCTCTTGTCAATGCTGTCGGTGTGGATGGATTTACGATATCGGGGGAAGGACGTATTAATGGAAACGGATTGCGCTACTGGAAATCATTTTGGCTTCGTCGTCAGGTAAACCCCAAATGTACAAACTTGGAAGAACTTCGTCCTCGTCTGGTGTATATTGCCGATTCAAAGGATGTACAATTGTCGGGAGTGCGTCTGGAAAATTCTCCATTTTGGACAACGCATTTGTATCGTTGTGAAAATGTGAAACTGCTGAATCTCCATATTTTTGCGCCACATTTTCCGGTTAAGGCACCCAGTTCAGATGCTATCGATATTGATGTTTGTACGAATGTATTGGTTAAGGGGTGCTATATGTCTGTAAACGATGATGCCATAGCATTGAAAGGTGGCAAAGGTCCTTGGGCCGATCAAGACAAGGTACATAATGGCTCTAACCGTAATATCATTATAGAAGATTGTATTTACGGGCTTTGCCATAGTGCATTGACTTGCGGAAGTGAGTCAATACATAATCATAATATTATTCTCCGTCGCTGTCACTTGGATAATGCAAAACGGCTGTTGTGGCTGAAAATGCGTCCGGATACGCCTCAGAATTATGAATATATTACGATAGAGAATATAACGGGTACGGTGACCAGCTTTTTGTTTGCAAAGCCTTGGAAGCAGTTTTTTGACTTGAAGGGGCGTAAGGACATACCTTATTCTTATTCCAGTCATGTGGTGATGCGGGATATTTCGATGGAATGTGATGTGTTTTTTGATGTAACACGGGCTGATGATCAGTATAAATTGTCGGATTTCATTTTCGAGAATCTGGATTTGAAAGTAAAGACGAATCCAGATGTTCATATAGATTATATTGATGGGTTTACATTGAAGAATGTAAAACTCAATGAAAAGAGAGTTGAAAATTAGTTTTTTGTAGGTATTAGTATAAGGCTAATTTGCAGTTTTATTTCCTCCGGATGAATTTGCTTGAAAATTTGTCCGGGGGATTTTTATTTTTACTGAGTTCTTTTTAGGGGAGATGAAACTAAAAACAAAAAACCGACTCTCGTTATGAGAATCGGTTTTTTGTATGTAAGGAATAATAGATTCAGTATTACAAGTTAACGCGTTTTTCCTGAATTCTAGCTTTCTTACCAGTAAGAGCACGCAGATAGTACAATTTAGCACGACGTACTTTACCAACTTTGTTGACAGTGATGCTGTCGATAGCCGGAGATTCAAGAGGGAAGATACGTTCTACACCTACAGTTCCTGACATTTTACGTACAGTGAAACGTTTCTTTTCACCGTGACCTGAAATTTTGATAACAACACCGCGATACAACTGAACACGTTCCTTGCTACCTTCAACGATACGGTATGCTACTGTGATAGTATCACCAGCTTTGAATGAAGGATGCTGTTTGCCAGTAGCAAATGCTTCTTCTGCAATTTTAATTAAATCCATTTTTTTTTAAAATTAAATTGTTTATCGTTACAACGCAACATATCAAGTAACTCTTCTTTGACAGCGATTGCGCGAAAGCGGTGCAAAGTAAGTGATTTTCTTCGATATAGGCAAATGTTTCGGGGATATTTTGATACAAAATCTTGTGTCCGTTTGCTTTTTTCCCTATATTTGGACGATAAATGTGAATGATAGTATATGAAAAAGCATGTGTTTTATGCCATATTGGCTGGCTGTCTTGTAGTTACCGCTTGCAGTTCCAGCTATTCTTTGGTATCGGTAGAGGGAGAAAGAGTGCCCATTACCAGTGTTTATGATGAGAAACAGGATCAGGCTGCGTGGAGAATTTTACAGCCTTATCAAGATAAAATTGATAGCTTGATGACGCCGGTTATCGGACATGCAGCCCGAAAACTTGAAGCATATCGTCCGGAGTCTCCACTTTCAAACTTGATTGCGGATATACTTTGCCAGAGTGCGGAAGCTAAATTGGGGGTGAAGATGGATGTCGGAGTGATGAATATAGGGGGAATTCGTAATATTCTAAATGAAGGAAACATTACTTTTGGCTCTATTTATGAAATCAGTCCTTTTCAGAATGCACTGTCTGTTGTGGTGCTGAAAGGAGAAGACCTGATGGAACTCTTTAAACAGATGGCGGCCGTACATGGTGAAGGTTTGAGCGGGGCTCAGTTGGTTATCTCGAAAAACGGTGAACTGTTGAGCGCGAAGGTGGGAGGAAGTCCGGTCGATCCGCAAAAGGAATACCGGGTGGCTACCATCGATTATCTGGCGGAAGGCAATGATCACATGGAGGCTTTCAAGAATGCTGTTTCAAAGACAGAGCCGCAAGAGGCTATTTTGCGTGATTTGTTTATCGATTATGTCAAGCAGTGTGAGGCCAAAGGTGTTTTTGTGAATGCTGATGTAGAAGGGCGTATTGTAGAACAATGATAAAGAATATTATATGAAAAGACTATATTTCATCTTATGGGTGTGCTTGTTTTCCGGAGTTTTGGCTGCCCAGTCAACCAAGGAGCTGTTTTTATTTCATACCAATGACATGCATAGCCGTGTAGAACCGTTCCCGGAAGATTTTCAAGATACGATGCTGGCTGATAAAGCTGGGCTGTTGCGTCGTGCTACTTTTATCAAGCAGCAGCGCAAGATTCATGAAGATTTACTGCTGTTCGACTCGGGGGATTTCTCGCAGGGTACTCCTTATTATAATATGTTCAAAGGGGAGGTGGAGATAAAGCTGATGAATGAAATGGGTTACGATGCAGGTTCTATCGGAAACCATGAATTCGATTTTGGACTGGATAATATGGCAAGATTGTTTAAGATGGCTAATTATCCTATAGTTTGTGCGAATTATGATGTAACAGGTACGGTGCTCGAAGGGCTGGTAAAAGAGTATACGATTATTCAGCGTGATGGTCTGAAGATTGGAGTTTTCGGATTGGGGGCGCAGTTGGATGGATTGGTTGCATCTGAATGTTACGGAAATGTAAAGTTTGAAGATCCGGTTTCGGAGGCGCAGCGCATTACAGACTTGTTGCGGAATGATGAGCATTGCGATGTGGTTATTTGTCTTTCTCATTTGGGATGGAAAGGTGAGCCGTATAGTGACATCGAACTGATAGAAAATACTCGTGGCATTGATGTCGTACTGGGAGGACATTCTCATTCTTATTTCGAGGGGCCGAAGTTCTATAAAAATCTGGATGGCGTTGAAATTCCGGTACAACAAATGGGTAAAAATGGGGCATTTGTTGGAAAAATGATTCTGAAGTTTCAGAAAAATTAGGAATGGAATGCCGAATATAATATAAGTATTGCTGGCAGAAGAGATTATCGGATAAATATTAAAAGGAGGGAGAAGGATTATGAATAAACGTTTTTGGGGATTGATTATTTGCTTGTTTTTATGGATAGGGGTGAATGCTTCTTCTGTAAGAATATTGGAACAGATAGATGATACCGTAGCATGTAACCGCTGGGTGGAAGAACAACTTGCTCGTATGACGTTAAAGCAGAAAGTCGGTCAGTTGTTTATTCATACAGTTGCTCCTGTTACTTTACAAAAAAATAAGAACAGTATCGAGGATGCGGTTAAGGAATATGGTATAGGTGGATTGCTTTTTTCAAAAGGTGAACTGAATAAGCAGGTACAACTTACTAATCTGGCGCAGCAGTGGGCCGATATTCCTTTGCTGATAACTTTTGATGGAGAGTGGGGACTGGGCATGAGATTGGAAGGAATGCCCGAATTTCCGCGTAACAGAGTATTGGGATGTATACAGAATGATACATTGATTTATCAATATGGGCGGGAAGTAGCAAGGCAACTTCGTGAAATAGGTGTGCATGTTAATTTTGCGCCTGTTGCCGATGTCGATAATAATCCCAGTAATCCCGTTATTAATGTTCGCTCTTTTGGTAGTGATCCGAAGCAAGTTGCGCGTAAAGTGATAGCCTACTCTCGTGGCTTGGAAGATGGAGGCGTTATGGCTGTTTGCAAGCATTTCCCAGGTCATGGCGATACAGATACCGATTCTCATTATGTGTTGCCTGTACTTAATTTTAATCGTGACCGCTTAGACAGTGTAGAGTTGTATCCTTTTCGGGAAGCAATCAAGGCTGGCATTGGAGGAATGATGATTGGTCATCTGCACGTTGCCGAGCTGGATAATAGGCCTGCGTCTATATCTTCGGAAGTAATTACTTCGGTTTTGTGTAAAGAACTGGGCTTTTCCGGACTGGTATTTACTGATGCGCTGGAAATGAAAGGTATTTCTGATAATGCAGATAATCCTTGTGCTCAGGCTCTGATGGCAGGAAACGACCTGCTGCTGGTACCAAGAAATTTAAAGAAGAGCCTTGAAAGTGTAATGCGTGCCATAAAAGCGGGCAAACTGAGCGAAAAGGTTATTACAGAAAAGTGCCGTAAGGTGCTTATGTATAAGTATGCTTTGGGGCTAAGCCATAAGCAGCATACCGAGCTTGATGGGATCAAACAGCGAATTCATACTGCGGGTACGGATAGTTTATTGGCTGCTATGGAGAAGGCTGCTGTTACTGTGTTAAAGGATTCGGCAGACGTGTTGCCCCTCGACTTGTCATTGTCGGGAAATGTTTTGTTGAGTCTGTCTTCTTCTTTATCTGACGATTACCCATTCTATAAGGAATTGAAAAAAACTGTTTCACTGGCGTGGTTGCATGGCAATGCTGATTCGTTAAATCGAATTCAAGAACGTATTACTCCGGCACAGCAGGTGATTGTAGCTGTACATCCCAATACAAATTTTCAACCGTTCCTCCCGCTGCTGGAGAAGTTGGCAGTTGATAAGCCTGTTGTCATTGTGTGTTTTGCTTCTCAGGATATATTGCAGGAGATGCCTTCTGTATTGCGGAATGTTTCGGCTGTAGTATTAGCACATACTGATAAGACATATATTCAGCAGTATGTGGCTGATGTAATGACAGGGCAGGATATTGTAAACGGACGATTATCTGTTGATATGGCAGGGTTATGGAAGAGTGGTACAGGGATAACCCTTGATCCGGACTATCCTCGCTCGTATACTCCTGAAGAACTGGGTATGGATTCTAAGATATTGGCTGCCATTGATACCATAGCAGAAGAAGGTATTCGGGAAAAGGCTTATCCTGGTTGTCATGTTCTGATAACAAAGGATGGATATCCTGTATACAATAAATGTTTCGGCTCTTTGACTTATGAGGGAAAGGAGAAGGTAAGGGAGCATACTATTTATGATTTAGCTTCTTTAAGTAAAGCTGCTGGTACATTGTTGGCAGTGATGAAGCTGTATGACGAAGGTAAGTTCGGGCTGACAGATAAAGTAAGTCTTTATTTGCCAGCTTTGAGAAAGACAAATAAACAGAATATTACTATTCAGGATTTGTTATTTCATGAATCTGGTTTGCCTTCGTATTTGCCGTTCTATGAAGATGCCATTGATATGAAGACTTGTAAAGGTGGTTTCTCTCGGAAGAAGCCGGATGCAGAACATCGTTTGCAGATAGCTCCCAATGTGTATGTATGTACTAACTTCTCTTTTAAGAAGGAGTGGGTGTCTGCTGTTCCTTCGGATGTGTATTCTTTGCCGTTGTCCGATAGTTTGTTCTTGAATAAAGATTTTAAACAAGTCGTTATGCGTGAAATTATCAATGCTCCACTGAAGGGGCATTCGTATCGGTATAGTTGTCTGAATTTTATGTTGTTGAAGGAAGTGGTAGAAAGTATCACGAAAGTTCCGATGGATGTATACTTGGACAGCGTCTTCTTTAAGCCGATGGGATTGATGTATACGGCATATAATCCGTTAAAACATTTTTCAAAAGAGCAGATAGCTCCTACTGCGGAAAAAGATTTCTTGCGTGGAGGGCCTTTGCAGGGATATGTACACGACGAAGCTGCTGCATTTATGGGCGGTGTATCGGGTAATGCCGGGCTATTTTCTACCGCACACGATGTATCTGTACTTTTTCAGATGTTGCTTGATCGAGGTATTTGCGGCGACCGCCGTTACCTGAGTCGTGCTACTTGTGATTTGTTTATGAGTATGAAATCCAAAAACAGTCGCCGTGGTTTGGGCTTCGATAAACCAGATATGGAGAAACACGATGAGAGTCCGTGTACTCCCGAAGCTCCTGCTTCTGTTTTTGGACATACGGGCTTTACTGGTACTTGTGTATGGGCTGATCCGGATAATGATCTTGTCTTTGTATTTTTAAGTAACCGTACTTATCCTACAAGCTATGGTCAGAATAATTTGGTTAAGCTGGGAATCCGTTCTCGTATTCAACAAGCAATGTATCAATCCTTAATGCATTGATACTATTTAGACATGTTACAAATTAGGAAAATATTGTAAAGTAGATATTACAAATCTCGTCAAAAAGATTACCTTTGCATCATCAAATTAGTACTAATAATAATTTAATTTTTACTACAATGGCTTACGTAATTAGTGACGATTGTATCGCTTGCGGTACTTGTATCGATGAATGTCCGGTTGGAGCAATTTCTGAAGGTGATAAATATTCTATCAACCCGGAAATGTGTACTGAATGTGGAACATGCGCAGATGTATGTCCTTCTGAAGCAATCCACCAGGGATAATCGACACATCGTCTTATGACAAAATTCATAATAGGTCATCTTTTATAAAGATGGCCTATTTTTTTATATCCTTGCCTGTCGTTTCAGATTCTTTTCAGTTTTGTCTTTTTATTTTGTGTCGTAACATTAAATAAAGGACTTATGGCAAAATCACGATTATTGTTAGGTGCATGTATTATGGCTGGTGTATTATTCTTTACTTCGTGCAGTGAAAATGAAAATTCATCTTTTCCTGCCGGAACATCCGGTGATATTCCTGCACAAGTAATGGAAGCATTTAATGCTCAGTTTCCTGGTGCAAGTAATGTGGTGTGGACGACTAAAGCCGGTTATGCTGTAGCCGACTTCTATTGGGATGGTATGCGTTCAGCTGATATGTCGCGTAATCATACTGCTTGGTTTGCATTAGAAAGTGGAATTTTGGGTATGACTGAAAAGGAAATCCGTTTTGTTGAATTGCCCGATCAGGTGAAATCTGCTTTTTTTGCAAGTGAATATGGACAGGCTCCGTGGGTAGCAGATGATGAGGTGGATGTTCTGACGAGAAATAGTGTAGCTGAAACTCTGTATATTATCGACGTAGAAAAGAAAGAGGGTGGAGCAGGTACTGATGTTGATTTGTATTATACTCCAGAAGGTATCTTGGTAAAGGAAGTCATTGATGCGGATGATAATAAGGATTATCAGGAATATTTACCGCAGACACCGTCTGCTACGGTAGAAAGTTGGCTGAAGGAAAATTATCCAAATGCGAGAATTATCGATTTAGATAATGAAGATGGGGGTACGGAAGTAGAGTTTATTTACGAAGGCTTGAAGCACGAAGCCTTTTTCAACCAAGCACAAGCCTGGGTATACACCAGGATAGAATATGAATTTAGAAATATTGATGAGGTAACGGCTATTCCTTCGCAAGTAATTGCTGCCCTGAAATCGACATCTGTTTATTTGGAAGGTGGACGTATTGAAGAAGCGGAGAAATATGAAACTGAGAAGTCCGGAACATTTTATTGCTTTGAATTAGAAACTCGTTTCGATGATGATGTAAAGATTTATATAAGTCATGACGGAACTGTTCTGGAAGGACGTCCCGATCTGGGCGGAGGAAATACGGAAGATACTGGAACTGTTGCTGGAGATGTAGAGCAGTTCATTCAGGAGAACTATCCCGGAGCAGTTATTATAGAACGTGGCTATGACGATGGTTATCTGGAAGTCGACATCCGGCACGATGGAAAAGAGAAAGAACTTCTTTTCAATGGCCGGTATGAGTGGGTACGTACTTCCTGGGAAATCAGCAGCCAAGAACTTCCGGCCGCAGTAACAGCCGCTTTAACAGCAGGAGGTTACCGGTTGGATGATAACGAAGCAGATGTGATAGAAACGCCCGATTCGTCATGGTACGAAGTAGAAGTATTGCATAATGGAGAAGAACTAAAAGTCTTCATCGATGCAGCAGGTAATATTATCAAGACTGTAAGAGATTAGAAATACTTAATTCACCACAGGTTGCTCCGATGTAATCAAGTTAGTCAGATGTTATTTCATAGTATAATATTATGACTTTGGTCAATCAAAGTAAACTGTGGTGAATAGTTGTTCCTATCATATTTTTGCCATTTTTTTAGTCTTCAAACAATTTGCTTCTTGATAATAGACAAGAACCGATTACGCATGCCTGATCCTTCAGCTTCGAAAGTACGATTTCAGAATCGCGGCTCATCAGACTAAGAGTGTATTTTCTTACGGCGGAAATCACAGGTTGAAGAAGAAAGTCGCCGGCGCGCGACATTTGTCCGCCAATGATTACCATATCAGGGTTAAATATATTAATCAGACTTCCAATGTGAAATCCCAGTTGCTGCCCGATTTGTTCAACAAGTTCAATGGCAAGTAAGTCCTCACGGCTGATAGCATTGAACACATCGTCAAGCGTAATATCTTCTATTTTCTTTTCGGCCAGTATAATAGACGTTTCCCCAGCCTGCAGGTGTTCTATAAATTTTCTATATAAAGCCGAGCAGGAAACTTCAGTTTCTACGCATCCTTTCTTTCCGCAGTGGCAGATTATCTGGTTGTCGTAACCATATGTATGGCCTACTTCGCCAGAGAACCCCGATTTCCCTTTGTAAAGTTTTCCATCTATCATGATTCCCATGCCCAGACCCCAGCCGATATTCATGAAAAGCACATTTTTAGCTCCTCTTACTACTCCTTTGATACACTCTCCATAGAGCATGGTCCGGCTGTCATTGTCAATAGAAGTGTCTATTTTCAGACGTTCGGTCAGTATTTCTGCCAGCGGGCGTTCGCCAAAGTTGAAGAAACTGTGGCAGTAACCTAATTCCGGATTTACCCGTCCGCACAGAGTAACATTAATATGAAGTATCTTTTCTTGGTTCAGCGGAAGGCTGTTTATAAAATTCTGGATATGGCGGCACAGTTCATCGATACATTCAAGTGTATCTTTTCTCTCGAAGGGGATTCCCATTTGTAACTTCAGAATATCACCTTTAAAGTTAATGATTCCGATATTGACACAGTTCCATGTAACATCTACTCCTACGAAATAAGCCGAATCTGTATTTAGTCCGTATAAAATAGGGTGGCGTCCACCGCTGGTTTCCAGTTTCCCATATTCATCTATATAGCCTTGTTCGTACATTTCGTCGACTACTTTTGTGACAGTGGGTATACTTAAGTCCATATCTTTTGCAAGATCGGTGATAGTAGAGTTCTCATTGTAGATAAGGTAGGTAATGATATGTTTCTTCATTACCGCTCCTTTTGAACCCTTTTGCAATTCCTCTAATAATCGTTCTTTCATATGGATTTGGTTTAAAAATATACTATTAGTTAATTAAACTTTTTAAAAATCGGATGTAATTACTTATTATTATAGTTGTTTTTATCTATAATTACAAATATCTTTGTAGCGGAAACAATGAGAATATAAATTCTTGTTACAAATATATTAATTAAATCTGGAAAAACTATGAGAGTAATTATTGAATCTGACTACCAAGCTCTTTCTCAATGGGCTGCAAACTATGTAGCAAAGAGAATTAACGAAGCAAATCCTACTGCTGAAAAACCGTTTGTTTTGGGCTTGCCTACTGGTTCTTCTCCTCTGGGTATGTATAAAGCTCTGATTGAACTAAATAAAAAAGGTATAGTATCATTTGAGCATGTTGTAACATTCAATATGGATGAATACGTTGGACTGCCGGAATCACATCCTGAAAGTTATCATTCATTCATGTATAATAATTTCTTTAATCATATTGATATCCGTAAAGAAAATATCCATATTCTGAACGGAAATGCAAAAGATTTGGAAGCTGAATGTGCTAATTATGAAAAGCAGATTGAGTCGTTTGGTGGAATTGACCTCTTCTTGGGAGGTATCGGTCCTGACGGACATATTGCTTTCAACGAACCGGGGTCGTCACTGGCTTCACGTACTCGTGTAAAGACATTGACTACTGATACGATTATTGCCAATTCTCGTTTCTTCGAAAACGATGTGAACAAAGTACCTAAGACAGCTTTGACTGTAGGAGTTGGTACTGTTATGGATGCCAAAGAAGTTCTTATTCTGTGCAACGGCCATAATAAAGCTCGTGCATTGCAGCATGCTGTAGAAGGCGGCATTACACAAATGTGGACTATCAGTGCTTTGCAGTTGCATCGTCATGGTATCATTGTTTGCGATGAAGCTGCTACCGATGAATTGAAAGTAGGTACTTACAAATACTTCAAGGATATCGAGCGCAATAATCTATAAGCAAAAATTATAATAAAGGAGAATTTTTTATGAGAACTAATCTTAGTTCACAGATATCTCTGAATAGAGTATCTACCAAATATTATAAACCTGAGAATACGATAGAGCGTTCCGTACTGACACGTTTCGAAAAGATTCCTACCAATATCTATGAAACGGTAGAAGAGGGCGTTGCGTGTATTGCAGATGAAATCATCCGCAAAATACAGGAACGTCAGCGTGACGGTAAGTTCTGTACGATTGCTACAGGTACTGGTGCGTCACTTCGTCCGCTGTTTGCTGAGTTGGTTCGCAGACATAAAGAGGATGGCATCAGCTTCCGCAATGTCGTGGTATTCAACTTGTATGAATATTATCCGCTGACAGAACCGAACCACAGCAGTTTTAACCAGTTGAACGAACTGTTCTTGAAACAAGTGGATATAGACTCGCAGAATGTATTTACATTAAACGGAACTATTCCGCAAGACGGAGTGATAGAACATTGTCACTTGTACGAGCAGCGTATCAAGACATACGGCGGCATCGATATTGCCATTATGGGTATTGGCCGTGAAGGTAACATTGGAATGAATGAACCGGGTTCTACTGCTACTTCTCAGACAAGATTGATTTTAATTGATGCAACCTCACGTTCTGAGGCTGCTCATAACTTGGGTATAGATAATTTGCCTCCATGTTCTATTACAATGGGCGTGGGTTCAATCATGGAAGCACGTAAGGTATTCCTGCTGGCATGGGGTGAAGAAAAGGCAGACATCATCAAGAAGGCTGTAGAGGACAAGATTTCCGATACGCTGCCTGCTTCTTATTTGCAGATACATCAGAACGCAACGGTATGCATCGATTTGCCTACTGCTGCCCATCTTACTCGTATTCAGCGTCCGTGGCTGGTAACAAGCTGCGAATGGAACGACAAACTGATTCGTAGTGCTATTGTCTGGTTGTGCCTGCTTACCAAGAAACCTATCTTGAAGCTGACCAACAAGGATTACAATGAAAACGGTTTGAGCGAACTGCTGGCTTTGTATGGTTCTGCATACAATGTGAACATTAAAATATTCAACGACCTGCAACACACTATTACCGGTTGGCCAGGTGGTAAACCGAATGCTGACGATACTTATCGTCCGGAGCGTGCAAAACCGTTCCCGAAGCGTGTCGTTGTCTTCTCTCCGCATCCGGATGATGATGTGATCTCTATGGGGGGAACCATCCGTCGTCTGGTTCAGCAGGGACACGAAGTTCACGTAGCTTACGAAACTTCAGGAAATATTGCCGTAGGCGATGAAGAAGTTGTACGTTTCATGCACTTCATCAACGGTTTCAACCAGTTGTTCGATGACAACAAGAACGAAACAATCAAGGGAATGTATGCCGAAATCAAAAAGTTCTTGATGAATAAGAAAGAGGGCGATATGGATACCCGCGATATTCTTACCATCAAGGGATTGATTCGCCGTGGTGAGGCTCGTACAGCTTGTACATACAACCAGATTCCGTTGGAGCGCGTTCACTTCCTCGACCTTCCGTTCTATGAAACCGGACGTATCGAAAAAAATCCTATCAGCGAAGCCGATATAAATATTGTGTTGGATTTGCTGCGTGAGGTGAAACCTCACCAGATTTATGTAGCCGGCGATTTGGCAGACCCACACGGAACCCACCGTGTTTGTACTGATGCCGTACTGGCTGCTATCGATGAAGAAAAGAACGCTGGTGCTGAATGGCTGAAAGATTGTCGTATCTGGATGTATCGTGGTGCATGGGCTGAATGGGAAATCGAGAACATTGAGATGGCTGTGCCGTTGAGTCCGGAAGAATTGCGTGCTAAACGTAACTCTATCTTGAAGCATCAGTCACAGATGGAAAGTGCACCTTTCTTAGGCAACGATGAACGTTTGTTCTGGCAGCGTAGTGAAGACCGTAACCGTGGTACAGCATCGTTGTACGACAGTCTGGGTCTGGCATGCTACGAAGCAATGGAAGCGTTTGTAGAATATAAGCCTCTGTAAAAGTTTATTCCAGGGCAGATGCCCGACGGAATGGAGATAGTATGATAGGGATATTCTCAATAAATATCCTTTAAAATAAGAATGGCGTATGAAGATGACAAGCTATAATCATCTCATATGCCATTTTTTTATTGTAAATATTTTGTGCCTTAGCCATATCTTGGCTGAAAGTTTCTTCCCTTTCAGATGTTTAATAGATAAAAAGCCAACTAATTCATGATGCTTTGTATATGAATTAGTTACCTGAGTTCGGGATAAGTTTAGAATAAGGCCAGTTGTTTTGAGTCCTCAATATAGTATCCTTGCAATGCATCCGGTTTGTTTTCAAAGAAACAAT
>NZ_DBMACV010000062.1:0-21470 GCF_057861905.1 Phocaeicola sp.
ATATATTCTTCCAGATAAGACAGGCATTCTGCCTTTGAAAACTTTCGATTTTTACGCATGTTACTAAATAAATTGTGTCAACTTATTTAGTACACTACAAGTATAAACCCCGTATTTTCAATGGTTATCACTGCATCGTAACTCCCAGAAAGCCACAGCCGAAGCGGCTGCCACATTGAGCGAATCCACTCCGTGTGCCATAGGAATGCGCACCACATAGTCCGCTCCCTCGATGGCAGCTTCCGGCAGCCCGTCACCTTCGGTACCCATCATCAGGGCCAGTCGCGGTTCCTCCTTCAGCGGCGGATAATCCAGCGGCACGGAACGGTCGGTCAGCGCCATGGCTGCCGTGCGGAAACCCAGTTCCTTCAACCGCTCCAGTGGACGGTCTACCCACGTCCAGGGCACCAGGAACACCGAACCCATCGACACCCGCACTGCCCGACGGTTCAGCGGGTCGCACGAATCCGTGGTAAGCAATACGGCATCGATACCCAGTGCGGCTGCCGAACGGAAGATGGCCCCGATATTGGTGGTATCCACCACCCCATGAATGACCACTATCCTGCGTGCCCCACGACATACTTCCTCCACCGGACGCGGAGCCGGACGCCGCATGGCACACAGCACACCCCGTGTCAGTGTATAGCCGGTGAGCCGGGCCAGCAGTTCCCGGTCGCCCGTATAGACCGGCAGATGCGCCATGCGCTGCACAATGTCTGCCGCATCACCCGTAAGGTGCTTCCGCTCACAGAGCAAGGACACGGGTTCATAGCCGGCCTCCAGCGCCACCCGAATCACTTTCGGGCTTTCGGCGATAAAGATGCCCCGCTGCGGGTCAATGCGGTTGCGCAACTGGGCTTCGGTCAGGGTGCTGAACACTTCCACTCCGGGATGCTCCAGCGAGGTGATTTCGATAACGGGCATAACATAGACTTTTTTGAATGAACCGCAAAGTTACGACATCTGCCGCACATTCCAAAAATCACCCCACGGGAAAATCAGGTATCCCATTCACTCGGCTGCCGTATCGAGCAACGGAGCTTCCTCTTCCTCCGCTCCACGAGGTCCCGGCCCCGGTCTCTCGCCTTCCGGCATCGGAGGCAACACCTGCGGCTGCATTCCACCTCCCATCGGGGGTCTTCCTCCCATGGGAGGTTGTCCGTCCATTCCTCCCGGATGACGCTGCATCATGTTTTCCACTTTTTCCTTTTCTTCCTTCAGGAACAACTTGTAAATCTTCTTGTACTGCTTCTCCGTCAGGTTCAATGCCTTATCCATCTCGTCGGCCCGTCGCTGGGCCGCCTTCTCCGGATTGGGCACTTTTTTCTTCTGTACTTCCTCCTGCGGGTCATCGTAGCGGATATTCGCACTTGCACTCAAAGGTGCACACATCAAGGCCATTCCGCAGGCCATCCACACAATTTTCTTCATCTTACTTACAATTTTAAATGAAAACTAATCGGAAACAAATGTAGAAGTCGCCTGCAATTTTTAAAAATAGAATCCACCAAATGCGGTTTTCTGTCTACCAACTGGAAAGAAATCTCGTATCTTTGTCCTCAGTTTAACCAATTACACACGCCTTTATGGAAAAAGAAACAATACCTACCTGTGTGGACTGCGGCACACAGAACTGCAAATACAAAGACCGCACCTACCCTGATTTCTGTCCTACAGATAACCTGAAAGAGGAAGACCGCCAATGGGCACTGGAGCGTTACGACGAGGGGCGCAACCGCGAGATTATGATTGCCAGTGCGGAAGTGGAATACGAAGGCTACTGCCAGTGGACCCGCGTGCAGGAAATCATGGAGTTTGCCCGGAAAATAGGTGCACACCGCATCGGCATTGCCAACTGCATCGGCCTCATCCGCGAAGCCCGTATCTTTGCCCGCATCCTCCGTGCCAACGGCTTCGAAGCTTACTCGGTCATCTGCAAGGTAGCCGGCCAGCCCAAAACATCGATGGGCATCCCCGCACAATGTGAAAGCATCGGCGCCGCCATGTGCAACCCGATTCTGCAAGCCCGTCTGCTGAACGAAGCACATACCGACCTGAACGTGGTAATCGGTCTCTGCGTGGGACACGACAGCCTGTTCTACAAATACTCGGATGCTTACGTCACTACCCTCGTAACCAAGGACCGTGTGACAGGCAATAACCCGACGGCAGCGCTGTATACGGCAGATTCTTATTACCGGAAGAAGTTTTTTGGAGGGAAATAAAAGACTCTGACTAATAGTATATAAAAAAGGGAAGCAGCACATCGATACGCCGCTTCCCCTTTTTATAATATTCTATTTCAATCATGCTACAATCCACCGCTCAATGCTTCGTGTCTCGTCACTGAAGTTTATCCCGACCTTTATCACCTTCCGGCTATCGGAAGCAAAGGCAGAGGCATAGCCCTTCTCCTCTATCTGCTGCATGGCTTCTTCAGCGGTACCGTTCAACTTAAACTCCATCACGTAGATGTAATCGGATGTCTTGAGCACTAAATCTACCCGACCACGCGATGTGCGGTATTCCACCTCGGTGTGGAAACCCATCAGCTTGAACACAATGTAAAGAATGTTCTGGTAATGCACCTCGCGGTCACGGGCCAATTCGTAGGGAGTATCATCGAAGAAGGTCTGCAAACGACTCAGGAAACCATCCACATCACCCTTGCGTACCTCACCCACAAAGCACTGGATTTCATAAGGGGACTTACTCACGCTCACCGACGCATAGTGAGGAAGCAGGAAACGGAGAAAACCCTGCTCCACCTCACGGTTCGGGAAACCGAGGGTATAGTTCTCAAACTCCGCGTTATAGTCCTTGATGGTCAGATAACCGCTTTGATAGATGACCGGTACCGGATCGGTAGAAGCCGCATCGATGGAATCCAGCACCGGACCGCTGGTTACGATGTGCTCAATCTCTTCCACCGGATAATGATGAAGTTTCATCAACTCTACCAGGTAAGTCGGGGTACCCGTTTCAAACCAATAGCTGCCTATCTGCATATTGGCAAAAGTACTCAGCAGGCTGAAAGGATTGTACATGCCGACTGAATTATAACAGAAATGATAACCGTCGTAGTTTTCCTTCAGCAGTCCACAAGCTTTGGTATAATCTATACTCAGTTTATCGGCAAGCGAATGAATGTCCCCGTCAAAGTACTGGTGAAGCTCCGCATCACTGATACCACAAATTTCTGCATACTGATTCACCATGGATATATCACGCAGGTTATTCAAATCACTGAACACGCTCACCTTGCTGAACTTCGTCACGCCCGTCAGCATGGCAAAATGAATAGAACCGTCGCACGACTTGAGGGCACCGTAAAAAGCTTTGAGTGTGTTACGGAATTTTGTCTGCAATTCCGGATTTGTAATGGCCTGAAGCATGGGCTTGTCGTACTCATCAATCAGAATCACTACACGACGTCCCGTCTGTTCATACGCCCGCTTGATGACATACATGAAACGTTCCTCCGGCACACGGTCTTTCTTTTCGTCGCCATAGAGTTTTTCCCATACTTCCAAGTTCTGATTCAGAATACCAAGCAAAGACTCATAATCATAGTAATTCCGGGTATTCAAGTCCATGTGAAGCACCGGATGCACCGTCCAGTCCTTTTCCAGACTTTCCATGGCAAGCCCTTTGAACAGCTCACGCTTTCCCAGAAAATAAGCTTCCAATGTAGAAATCATCAGGCTCTTACCGAACCGTCGGGGACGGCTCAGGAAATAGTACTTGCCTGTCTGTACCAGGGTATATAAAAGCGAAGTCTTGTCTACATAAATATATCCCCTGCTACGGAGATCTTCGAAATTCTGTATGCCTACCGGATAAAGTCTGTTCATGGCCGTGTCGTTTTAATCCTTTCGTACACACAAAGGTAAGATTTATCTCCCGCAATTCCTAATCTGGCAGGCTGAAATCAAGGCGGCAATAGATTCCGGATGAGATTTATAGTCCCAAACAAAAAATTCCTTACCTTTGGACTAAACAACATAATATCTCATAAAACTTAAACTCTATAGTATATGAAAGCCAAACACATCGCATTCCTTTCACTCAGTGTGCTTGCAGGAACATTTGCTTCATGCACCAGCTCACACGAAATAAAGATTACAGGCTCGGTAAAAAATTTAGACGGAGGCACAATTATCTATCAGAAATCCATCGACGGAATGTTTAATTCGCAATCTCAGGATACATTGAAGCTGAATACGGACAGTACGTTCAGTCTCACACTCCCCAGCAACGGGTACGAACAGATACGCCTGTTCCTGTGGGGAAAGCGTTACTTAGGTTCTTTCATTGCCGACGGCGGAAACTATCGCCTGCAAATTGATGCCGCAGCCACGCATCCCATCTCCATTCTGGAAGGCAAGAATGAAAAGAACATGGAGGTATCAAGGCTAATGGACGAACTGGGACAAGACGTGTTTGATGTACTTTCAAGAAAAGGCGACAAGTGGGGTATTACCCAGGACACTACAGCCACGTCAGTCAGCAAAAAGTTGCAGGATGCGGTATTAGCCTTAGATGAAAAGATGAAAGGTGTGGATAAAGATTTATATGAAAAAGCCTGCCAGAATACACGCATACAGACAATGTGGGCTTTCCAGAACCAGCTTTTCGGCATTGCCTACCGCTATTCCGAAGCCACCAAGCAAAGCTGGCTCAAGGAATGGGAAAAGATGATGGAATTCTGTCGGGTAAATCACCCGGCCAGCACTTTCTCGCCCGCTTTCCATGAAGTAATCTATAACAATGCCGGCATTACTTACTACACTAAAGAAGAACCGGTAGACGAAGACTTGAAGAAAAATCCCAATAAGTTGATTTTCCATTACATCGAAAAGAACCTTACGGGGCAGGCGCAGGAATCGGCCATGGCACTGCTTTTCCTGAGGGACGCAAACGAGGAAAAATACGACCCAGAAATACTTCCGCTGGAAGAACGATTCGAGCAACTGTATCCACAAAGCAAATGGCAACCGCTGATAGATGAAGCCATTGCCAAGAACAAGGCTTTCAATCAAGCTAAAATACCCGACTACATCCACTTTCCTGATGTAGACCATGCCAAGACATTCAAAGACATTACCGACTTATATAAAGGAAAGGTTATCTTCATGGATATATGGGCAACCTGGTGCGGTCCTTGTCGTGCCTCTTTCGCCTATGTAAAACCCTTACAGGAGTATGCCAAAGCGAACGACATCGTACTGCTGTATCTCTCCATCGACCGCCCGGAAGAAGATGCCAAATGGCGCAAGATGGCAGCACATTATGACCTGATGGGCGAGCATGTACGCGTGCAGGAAGCGTTTAAGGATGAAATATACACAACCTTCGGCAACGCACAAAAAGCACTTTCCATTCCTCATTGCGTGATTATCGGGAAGGATGGAGAAATCAAATTCAAATCGGCTGCTTCTCCAGAAGATATGGAAAAACTAAAATCTCAATTGAAAGAGGCAGCGCAGGCAGAAGCATAACCCCTATTGCTACTGAAACTTCTAATACACAGAAAAACCGCCACGTGTCCCTTCCAAGATGCGTGGCGGCTATGTTTTACTTCAATGCTTTCCCGTCGGAGAAGGCATTACCCGCCTTCTCTCCTATCACCAGATAATGATGATGAATCGGGTCGTACGTAATCGGTTTCAAACGGGCAGGGTCAATCTGTCCGTTTTCATCCAAAATCTCTTCTGCTGCCGACACGTTGACAATACGGCCTACCAGATGATTGCTCTCCTGATCGTATGAAACCAGCTCACATTCCAGTGTCATGGGCAGTTCCTCAATGACCGGCGCATTCACAAACTCCGATTTTACGGCATGGAAACCGGCTTTGGCAAATTTATCCGGCTCTTTCTTTCCCGAGACAAGCCCCACATAATCGCAGGCTGCCACATGGTCGGCTGTAGCCATGCTCACGGTAAAGGCTTTCGTGGCCAGAATATTCTGGGTCGTCTTGTGTCCTTCGGCCAGGCAGATGCCCACCATGTCATCCGTATAGATTCCTCCCCACGCCGCATTCATGGCGTTGGGGTTTCCATTCTCGTCGTACGCTGCCACAATAAATACGGGCATCGGGTACAACCATGTTTTTACTCCAAAATTCTTTCGCATAGTCTGTATATTTTTAGTTGCAGTATCGAATCATTTGTCATTTCGAGGACTCACCGCCACCTTAATCACCCCATCCAGACGGTTCTCGAAGATGCGGTAGGCTTCTTCTATTTCATTAAGCGGGAAGCGGTGTGTAATGAGCGGCGTAGTGTCAATCTTTCCTTCCGCTATCAACCGGAGGATTTCGGCACAGTCACAACCATCTACTCCGCCTGTCTTGAAAGTGAGGTTCTTACCGTACATATCGGGCAAGGGAAGCACCTGCGGACGGTCGTACAAAGCCACGACGGTCACAATGGCATTCGGACGAGCGCACTCCCAAGCCAGCTGGAAAGTATCATCAGCTCCGGCCACTTCAATGACTACGTCGGCTCCTCCATGCGCACTATGGGCTTTCACAAACTCCTGACACTGTTCCGGTGTAGTGACCAGAACTTCGGGATAATGGGTCTGTACAAAACGGATACGCTCTTCCGATTTCTCACATACAATGAGACGGCGCGGATGTTTCAGCCTGGCACAGAGCAACGTACAGATTCCCGTAGGTCCGGCTCCAATCAGCAGCACCGTATCTTCGGGTGTGATTCCCGAGATACGGGCAGCCCAGAAACCAGTGGCCAGAATGTCACCCACGAAAAGTGCCTGCTCATCCGTCACTCCATCGGGAATGCGGTTCAATCCCTGGTCGGCATGCGGCACCCGCACGTATTCCGCCTGTCCGCCGTCGATGCGGCAACCCAATGCCCATCCTCCGTCGGGGTCCTCACAATTGTTTACATATCCGTGCTGGCAGAAGAAACATTCTCCGCAGAAGGTCTCCACGTTGACCGTTACCCGGTCACCCGGCTTCACGGTAGTGACTTCTGAACCGACCTTTTCCACGATACCCACCATCTCATGCCCCACCGTAATACCCGGTACAGCACGCGGCACACTGCCGTGCTTGATGTGCAAATCACTGGTGCAGATACTTCCCAACGTAACGCGCACCAGGGCGTCCTTCGGGTCTTTCAGTTCGGGCACAGGCTTCTCTATCAATGAGAAACGGCCGTGCTCCATATACGTATAAGCTAACATATTCTTCTGTATTAATCTATTACTTCTATCAGGAAACTCACCGGACGGAAACCGTCGTTGCACGAAATCATAGCCGAACGTTCGTTCTTCATCCAGCCGTCATAAAAATTGCTTCCCCCATGAGCCAGTGCCATCACGAAAGGCGACATGCTCTGCCATGCACTCTCACAAAGTCCCTCAGGCTTCTCCCAGCCATTAGCAATGAACACCTGCCCTTCTTCCATGTCACACGCATGTTCGATGGGATTCTCATACTTCTCCATTAAATCCCGGTAACACGCCTTTCGCATTACGGTTATTCGGATTTTCTTCATGCCTTTTCCTCCTTTCACTCATAAAAATACGCCTTCAACACTTCTCCGAACACCTCTCCCGGTGCTATCTTATCAAACAATTTCATCGAGGTATGCAGTTTCAGCACGTCCACCTCCGACCCCATCAGTTCCCGCACCGTGCGATGGCCACGATGACCTAACAAGGCATGGGAGATTTCCCGCAGGCGGGCACCCAATACAGGATGTGCCAGATAAGCCCGGGCCTCTTCTTCCCCGTCCAGTCCATAAAACTCCGAGTTATAACTATAGCCTAACCCCTTCTGCTGAGGGAAGATATACCAAATCCAATGGCTGCGCTTACCTCCATTCCTGATTTCCTTCAATGCCACAGGATACACGCCTTCCTGCGCATCCAGAAACCGTTGCAGATTAAAATTCGTGTGCGACATATTCCTTCGTTTTTTATCTTTACTCAAATGTAAGGATAATCCCTTAATGAGCCAACGGTCGCGAGGAGAATTATTTTTGTCACAAGTATGATTTTCCTCCCTAATTCTTCGTTTATTAAAGAGTTATGCTTATAGTTGTTCCGAAAATCCGCACAAGGCGGTTTTCATCGCACATTGATTTTTAGATACAGGAAGTTACTATTTTCTGAGCCGTCCGCGACGCTTCGGAAAAAGCCTGCTATTGTCGACCCTTGAAGCCTACGCACAAGGAAAGAAAGAGCTTTTCAAGGGACTGGCACTGGAGAAACTGGAGAAGGACTGGACAGTATATCCGGTGCTGCACCTGGATTTGAATACACAGAAATACGATACGCCGGAATCGCTGACCAGCATTTTGAATGATAATCTATGTATCTGGGAAAGCCAGTACGGCGCACGGGAAAGTGAGACAAGTCTTTCCCTTCGTTTCCAGGGCATCATCCGCCGTGCCTGCGAGCAGACAGGCCGCCGGGTGGTGATTCTCATTGATGAATACGACAAGCCCATGCTTCAGGCCATCGGCAATGAAGCCTTGCAGAACGAATACCGCAGTACCCTGAAAGCCTTCTACGGGGCATTGAAATCCATGGACGGGTGCATCCGCTTTGCCCTGCTCACGGGAGTGACCAAGTTCGGCAAGGTCAGCGTGTTCAGTGATTTGAATAACCTGCGTGACATTTCCATGATTGACCAGTATGCCGAAATCTGCGGTATCAGTGAGAAAGAAATTTATACCTATTTTGAAGAGGATATTCACGAATTGGCCGCAGCTACGGGCATGAGTTATGAGGAAGCTTGTGCGGAGCTGAAAACAAACTACGACGGGTATCATTTCACAGAAAATGCCATCGGTATGTACAATCCGTTCAGCCTGCTCAATACCTTTGCCAACCGGCGGTTCGGCAGCTACTGGTTTGAGACAGGCACACCGACCTACCTCGTCGAAATGCTCAAGCTCCATCACTATCCGATAGAGGAACTGGAACACATCGTCACCAGCCAGCCGGTGCTGGACAGTATTGATACGGCCTCTACCGACCCGATTCCGGTCATCTACCAGAGCGGCTACCTCACCATCAAGGGCTATAACAAGATGTTCGAGAACTATACGCTGGGGTTCCCCAACCGCGAGGTGGAACAGGGGTTCTTCAAGTTCCTGCTGCCCAACTACGCGTCGGTGAGCGTAAGCAAGTCACCCTATCAGATTCAGTGCTTTGTGGAGGAAGTGATGGCCGGAAAGGTGAACGATTTTTTCGAACGGTTGAAGACCATGTTTGCCGACATCCCTTACGAGCTGGCGCGCGACCGCGAAGTGCACTACCAGAATATTCTCTACATCATTTTCAAGCTGATGGGTTTCTATGTGCAGGTGGAATACCATACCAGTCGCGGTCGGATTGACCTGGTGCTCCAAACGCAGGACTACGTGTACATCATGGAATTCAAGCTGAACGGCAGCGCGGACGAAGCTTTGGCCCAGATTCGGGAGAAAGGCTATGCCGCACCTTTTGCCAAGGGCAGCCGTACGGTCTACAAGATTGGTGTCAACTTCAGTGATGAGCTTCGGAACATTCAGGAAGTGAAGGTGGAAGTGGAGTCTTGAGCATCGTGTCAGTTTATTTCAACTCATAAAAGAAACAATATCACATAGAAGTGTCAGATGATAATTATTATATTGACATATTGATATTAGTATCACTTTATGTTTCAGGTCCGAGTCAGTATCGCAAATATAATGCTTATAATAAAGATTTAGAGATAAATCTTGTTTTTTCACATAAATATCAGTATATTGGCATAAAAGTAAATTCTAATATGAAGGAAAGACTTCTTATAAAATGTGATACGACTATTTATGCAGATGAGATTACAAATCTGCTCATTGAAAATAACATTGTTTCTCGCCAGCATGATGAGGGGCAAGACCAAAATCCAGGTGCTTATGGTGCTATCACAGGTATTGCGATATATGTTTTCGAGAAAGATTATGAAAAAGCTGTTGAGATAATAAATCCTATTGCTGACAGTAGAAATAAATCTCATGTCTGGTGCCCTAAATGCGGAAGTTACAATGTGTCAGCCATAGCCGTAAGTAATAAATACGGAACTGCTATAGCATTATGGTGCATCTTTCTTTTTCTTATTCCGGGGCTTTATCTTGTTTGGGCAAATGATTTGGGTATCAGATCAACTATTGCCGATTATATAGCATTGTCTATGTTTATTTCGTTTCTTGTAGTTGCATTCTTGGGAAAAATTTCTAATGCCAATTATATATGTAAAGACTGTAATAAAAGGTTTCACCATAAATGACTTTTTGCAGTAAGCTCCACCGAGTTTAAAGTAATATACTATATCCGCTTCGTTATTCAGCAAACTTTAAAAAGACTTCAGCAGCGAACTGTTCACCGACCTATCGACCTCTCGTCTGACTTTTTTCGTTTTGTAACCGAAATCGAAGGTATAAGCTAATTTGATGTGGCAGTACTGACCGTTTGTCCTGAAATCTTCGTCCGAATCATATGCATAGAGGTCATGGTGGAACGTTTTTCGGAACTTCCGGTCGGTAAACGGAGACACGATATTGACTTCCGCAAAAAAGTTTCCCTTGCCGTAAGTACACTCCAGACCGTAGTTGACAGGAGTTTCTTCTATTCCCAGGGAAGTGGTGTTGACAATCTTGTTTCTGAAATTGACGTAAGGCGAAAGACTGAAATCACCCACATAGATATTGGCATTGAGGTTGCCGGTCAGATTTCTGTTGCCGAAACTACACACGGAATTAACAGACGTATAATTGTATCTTATATCGCCCGACAGGCTGAACATCCGGTTGAACGAGTGCGAAGCCGCCAGTATGGCAGCATAGTAATGAATGTTTCCACGGTTAATGAACGACCTGACGAGGTAAGTATCCTGAACATAATAATCGTGAACCACCGGATTATGCTCCAGTTTGTACTGGAGAATGGCCGAAAGTCCGGTTTTCTTTATCTTACCGGAATAATACAGGAACGAATTGAATGAACATCCGCTCTTCAGGTTCGGATTGCCGGTCTGTACCAGATAAGGATTAAGCCCGATGCGTGCCTGATTGATGAGGTCCATGCCGTAATTATAATTGTTATAGGAGGAAGACCATAACAGCATCCCTCCTTTCAGCTGATATTGAAGGTTCAGATTGACACGCGGCGACAGCTTGCTGAATTTTTCGCAGCCGTGAAGCCGGTACTGAAGCCAGTCCACTCCCACCCTTGACCGTAGTGACAGTTTCGGGCTAAATGCGTAATTATAGGAAAGGAAAGCCAGCGACTCATTTTTCCATAGTGACTGCCTCAGCAGATGGCTGCCCTCGTATTGCGCATTCCACACATGATGAAAATCGAACAACTCGGCCGAAAATGAATGCTTTCCCTTGGACAGGTTATAGATGGCCGACAACTGAAATCCTCCGGCATTTTCCGATTCATAGGAACCCGTCTCATAGTCCTGTTCAGAGTAAGTACGGTTGTACAAATTACGAGAATAAGTGCCATGCAATCCAAAAGTAAAATCCTGTGTCTTCGATAGAGGGATAGTACCCGTAAGATCTAATTTAGGAGAAAAGCTCTTCTGGTCAGTATACATCGCAAAATTAGAAGCATGACCCACCGACTCTACCGTGCCGGCCATATTCTCACGAGGAGTATTTTTGTGTATAAACGACAGTTTCCCGACGACGTACCGACCTGCCTTCTGATGCTGGAGACGAAACTGTACATACTCACTGTGCCGGGAATAATCTTCATCGGATGTACTAAAACGCTCGACGGACTGCCCGGGTAATGCATAGGATTCAGCCATGTGGTTATGATTATCCTTCACATTAAAGTAATCACTTCCAGCAAACAAGGAATAGGTCGTATTATTACGGTTGACGGTGGTAGCAATATTGTAGTCGCCATGCGTATATCCAATTGTCTGCAAGCCATCCATCTGCAAGTAACCACCCGTCTTATATTGCTTCAGTACAAAGTTGACGGCTATCTTATCTTTTGCATATTTTCCGGTTGGATTGTCATGATACTCAATCTTTTCTATGTCCTTCGGGCGAAGCATCTGGATGTCTTTGGAATCGGCCTGCTGCCCATTGATATAGAACGACACGGGCATCCCCATTGCCTCAGCTCTGTTGGACTGTGTATCGATAATCATACCCGGAATCATCAAGCGTTTCAACACTCCATAGCCGCTGTTAGTCGATTTCTTCTGCTGAGAGTTAGGATAAATTACCAAATGATTGTCTACCCGCGACACGTTCGATGCCACGATAGTCACCTCATCCAACGCGATGGTCCGGCTGACGGAATCATTTGACAACGTCTGCGCAATCATGCAGAAGGGGCATGAAAGGAGAAAACAGCCCATTATTATTCTGGACATGTATTTCCTTTTATCTATATAAGACCTGTACTTATTCATTTTGTTCTCATGACATTTGCAAATATATAACATTTATCCATTCATTCTCCGTACCTTTGTATCTATCTAAACGAAAAAAATATGATTGGAAGCATTCTAGGCGACATCGCAGGCAGTGTCTACGAGTTCCGCAACATCAAGACAAAAGAGTTTCCTTTCCTCACTCCGCAGAAAGGATATACCGACGACAGCATCCTGACCCTTGCCACGGCCGACTGGCTGCTGCACGGCGGAGACTGTGCCACCTATTATTTCCGTTATGCCACCCGTTACCCCTGTCCGCTGGGAGGCTTCGGCGGACGTTTCCGCGAATGGCTCCGACAGGGACAACAGACAGGACAGCTCCGTCCTTACGGCAGCTGCGGCAACGGCTCAGCCATGCGTGTAGGCCCCGTGGGATGGGCATTCCGCACGGAGGAAGAGACACTGGAGGCTGCACGCACATCGGCAGCCTGCACGCACAACCATCCCGAAGGAATCAAAGGTGCCCAGGCTACGGCACTCTGCATCTTTCTGGCCCGGAACGGAAAGAGCAAGGAGGATATAAAAAATACCGTCGAAGCAAAATTCGGCTACAACCTGAACTTCACCTGCGACGATATCCGTGACACCTATCAGTGGGATGCCACCTGCCAGGGTACCGTGCCCCAGGCCATCCGCGCCTTTCTGGACGGGACGGATTTTGAGGACTGCATACGTACGGCCATCTCACTGGGTGGCGACAGCGATACACTGGCCTGCATCACGGGCAGCATCGCAGAAGCATTCTACGGCATCCCCCCTGCCCTGCATGCTCAGACCATGCACTACCTGCCGACGCATTTCCAGCAGATTGTGACGGAATTTGAAGGGAAATTCGGGCCGGAAATTCGCTAAAATTCATCCCATAAAAAACCGCAAGTGCATTTAAGACAAAACGCCCTTACGTTTTACCCAAAACACAAGTGCGTTTCAAGTAAAACGTAAAGGCGTTTGAATCCAAACGTCAAAGCGTTTTTAAGGTGAAAGAAAACCTGTCTGAGGATTTCTTATGACAACATTCCGCCCGGCACGCGACCGATTTCCACTTTCTCGAATTTATATCCCAGGCGTTTGAGCTCAATGGCCACCCCGATGCGGAACATCGTACGGCAGGCACGGGCAAACACATGGAAAGCCAGCGGACTCTGCGGCTCTATCTGCTCATGACGAATCAGTCCCACGGTAGTCTGTCCGCAGCGGCGGATGATGTCCTCCAGCTGGCGGGCCTCTTCACCGTCGAGCGGCAGGCCGAGCAAATCGCGCACGATGTGTTCATCCATATCGTCAAATCCCTGCTCTCCGTAGTACGACTGATAAGAAGCCTTTGCGCTGGCCTCCCAGTCCCCGTCCCAGCAAAAAGCTACTCCCAAGCCCAGATAAGCTGCCCAGGCCACCGACACCACGGGATAGTCACGAATCTGTTCCACGGCATCGGCCACATACTCCGGTGCCAGATCGTGCCAGCGGTTGTCCAGGTCCTCCGTAGCCAGCAGGGTGCCGTCCAGCACATGATAGTCAGTACACAAACGCAGCAATTCCTGCTGCAATCTCTCTTCAAAACGATTCAAATATTCTGTATCCATTGGGGTTTCTTTATTTTTTTGCCAAAGATACGAATTTAGCGAAAACCCACAAAAAAGCCATCCCGAAAGAAAATACAAGTTCTTACGGGATGGCATCTTATGTTAAAAAATCATCAAATTACAAATTTTCTTCAATCACAGCCTGCGCCACTTTAATATTATATTGACAATCAGTTATCTAAATGCTTGGGGAAAACAAATGGAAAACGCTTGTCTTACCTATATAAATTAAAGAAGCTGATTTCTTAGAGATTTTCCTCTACTGCAGCTTGAACCTCTTTAATACTACATTGATTTTCTTTTATTTACAGATAGAGAGTAAACATTTAGAAAACAATCTGTTAGTATCAAAACTTTCTTTTCTAAGAATCAAGCTATGGCTACTATATTATTTTTATAAATGGTGAATACCGTTAATGGTAAAGTCTTATTCTACTACATGCAAATGGCCATTACCATTCTTTTAAAATTACATGTCTTTTCTCCTTTCTTTTAATAGTTCAATAATTATATCCTTATCCTTCAGGTTTGAATCAAGACGTAAAATCTGTGAGTTCAGACTCTCTATCTGTTCCTTCAGAAGCTTGATTGTTTCCCTCAGGTTTTCTGTTTCTTTCTTTTCGCTGGATAACTGCACGGCCAGTTCAGCATCACCTATCAGATTATTTGCATTACCGTCCAATGCAACGGCTGCAAGGTGTGCCGATATATGATGCTGTCTCGGACAGAAAAGGGAAAAGAAATTGAAGTCCAATGCTTCGCTGACTTTAATAAGCCTGCTTGTTTCCATTGTCTCCCTTTCCAGTATGCGGTTTATGTGCTGCTGCGGTACACCTATTTTGCGCCCAAGCTCAGATTTGCTTAATCCAAGCTCGTTGCGTCTTTTGTCGATAGCCTGACCTACATGCACGTGTTTTATGTCATTACCCATGCGATTCCTTCAATAAATACATCTTAAACAATAAATCATCAAACAAATATTTGGTTATATAAACCATTTTATGTTACTTTGTGGTGTAATCTATTCATTTGGTGAATACAAAGTTAAACATTAAATATTAAATATCCAACAATTATGTCTGAAAACTTAGAAAAAATCCGTCCGGCACTTGTTGCCCTTGAAGTAGGTGAATCCGTTTCATTCCCCATTTCACGTTTGAAAAGCGTCCGTACACAGGCCTCAGAGCTTGGTGCCATCTACAACCGTCAGTTCAAGACCAGGACTGACAGGGAAAATCATACCATTACGGTCAAACGAACAGTATAGAAACCAAATCAGGTTTATATGAAGATATTACAGTTTCTGGACCATCTTATACCATACGAAACATTCCTGAATGACCTCTCCTCCAGAATTGTCAGGCAACTGAAAGCCGACAAGGATGATCCTGAATTTATCAGCCAAAGGAAGGCATACGAGCTTTTTGGCCGCAGGAATGTGGAACGGTGGAAACGCCAGGGAAAGGTGGTTTCCTATAAAAGACCGGGTAAGGTGGAATACCGCACAGCAGACCTCAGGCTTCTCCAGCGTACCACCCAGGACTATTTTGATGAAAGTCAGCCGAAACAGGCAGAAAAATCGGTCAAGAAAGATAAATGATAAACATATTATGGCTAATATTATAATATTGATAAACTTTATTTGTTTAGTTTAGCCGTGATACTCTATGAAATATAAAGAAAGCAATTATAGTAGGTACAGGAATGTGCATCAGTAACCTTTGTTCACCAGCTTATAGTTTTGCCACTTAACAATAAAGCCGGACAGGTCTTTTTTATCGCACATTCATAATGATTTTATAATAATGAAAGAAATCAGACCAGCGTGCGATCCAAACGGTGTCTATTCAGTCAAGCGCACCTGTGCTGAACTTGGTATCAGCAACAAGACACTCAAAAAATACAGAGATAACGGATATATCCAACCGCTCAATCCTAATAATGTCAGCCGTCCGAAATACTCCGGCCAGTCAATAATCGATTGTTGGAACCTGCTCAGTACGTTATGATAAGCGAAACAACCATACGGAAAGTAAGGGAACTTGCCATAGAAGACGTACTCAGTCCTTATGTCAGGCTGTCCAGAAAAGGCTCAACCCTGATGGGACTTTGTCCTTTTCATACTGAGAAGACCGGTTCCTTTGCCGTTACCCCTGGCAAGAATCTCTTCCACTGTTTCAGTTGTAACCGTGGCGGTGATTCCATTACGTTTATAATGGAAAAGGAAAACCTTTCCTTCAGTGCAGCCGTGGAATTTATTGCCAGAAACCATAATATTCCGGTAGAATACATCAGTGAAGAGCGCAGTGAGGAACAGATGGCCGAAGCCAGGCACTGGGAATCACTTCTGACAGTTCTCGATACAGTCCAGACCTTCTTCCTACAAAATTTAAGAGCAACAGATAAGGAAGAGAGCCTTGATGCCAGAGCCTACGCATACAGCCGATGGCATGAGGAGTTCTGTGCTTTTGCCGGAATAGGCTATGCACCGAAAGATGGTCAGGCCTTTATGGATTTCTGCAGAAGCAAGGCTCTGAACGAAGAACTGCTGTACGAACTCGGTATGTTCAAGCGTGGTGAGGATGGCAACACATACGCCATGTTCCGCCAGCGTATCATGATTCCTGTGAGAAACAGATGGGGACGCATCGTTGCCTATACAGCCAGATACATTGGAGACAACAGGAAAGCTCCCAAGTATATCAACTCAGCAACAAGCATGATTTACTCCAAGGGAGAAACAGTATTCGGTATTGACCGTGCCGCCAGACTGCGTGATGCCGACTATTATATCATTGTGGAAGGTGCTCCTGATGTCCTGAGAATGCAGTCAATTGGATACGACAATACGGTAGCGTCACTTGGAACAGTCTGGAGTGACGGCCAGTTCGAGCAGCTGAAGAAGTATGTATCCTCACTCTGTTTCATTCCGGATTCAGATATTGCGGAAGGCAAGCCATACGGACCGGGGTTTGAGGCGGTGATGACCAACGGGGCTGCAGCCATAAGAAAAGGATTCCATGTAACAGTCAGGGAACTTCCTTTTGCAGAAATACCATCCGAGGCAGAAGGAGAAGTACAATATGCCAAGAATGATGCCGACAGCTATATCCGCAGCAGGAAAGATTATACTTCACTTCCGGAAAAGCATTTTATCATCTGGTTGGCACAGAAACGTTTTCTGGTAGCCGGTTCCATGGTAGAGGAAAGAAAGTGTGTTGCAGAAATAGCAGACCTGTTGCGCTATATAAAAGACCAGCTTGTGTATGACCAGTGCATAGAACAGCTCTCCAGACTGCACGGGAAGGTAAAGCTATGGCGTGATGCAGTTACCCAGGCACGTGGTGAAGCCAGGAGAAGGAACGACAAACCTGCAGCCATGAACGAGATGCAGCGTGAAGCTGAACTGCTGCGCCAGTTTGGTCTGTTCGTCAGGGAAAACTGTTACTACTCCATCGGTGAAGATGATGATGAACCGTCAAGAATCTCCAACTTCATCATGGAACCGCTGTTCCATATCGAAGATGAGATAAACGGAACCAGAATCTTCCGTATGAGGAATATGTACAATGTATGCAGGGTCATAGAACTGAAGGAGTCAGAACTCTGCTCGCTGAGCAACTTTCAGCAGAAGGTCGGCTCACTGGGCAACTATGTATGGCTGGCCAAGATAGACAAACTCAACCGTGTAAAGGAATACCTGTATTCAAAGACCGATACGGCAGAACGTATCAGAAAGCTCGGCTGGAATGCGGCTGAAGGATTCTTCGCTTTCGGTAACGGAATATTTTTTGCAGGCACATTCAATGCCGTTGATGATTTGGGTATTGTCCGTGGAATCAACGGCAAGGCCTTCTATATACCGGCCACTTCAAAAATCTATCTCAACAATCCGGAGATATTCCAGTTTGAAAGACTCATGGTACATGAGAACCGTAACGGGATAAAACTGTACGATTACGTAAAAAGACTGATGGAAGTATTCGGTGAGAATGCAAGCGTAGCCTTCTGTTACCTGCTTGCCACCCTCTTCCGTGACATCATATTCAGACGTACCCGCCACTTTCCCATCCTGAACCTTTTCGGTGAGAAAGGAACCGGTAAGACAACCCTGGCTACTTCCCTCCAGTCCTTCTTCCTGCACGGAGTTGATCCGCCCAATCTCGGAGTAACTTCCGTACCTGCCATGAACGACCGTGTATCACAGGCCGTCAATACACTTGCCGTGCTGGACGAATACAAGAATGACCTTGACATCCGCAAGATAGCCTATCTGAAAGGACTCTGGGGCGGTGGCGGCCAGACCAAGAAGAATACGAACACAGACGGTATGGCAGCCCAGACCATTGTCACAACAGGTGTAGCCCTTTGCGGCCAGGACAAGCCGACACAGGATATGGCACTCTATACCCGTGTCATCTTCCTTGCCTTTTCAAAGACATCATTTAACCAGAATGAGAAAAGGGCCTATGAAGACCTTGTATCAGTCTGCAACATGGGACTTACCCACCTCACCCTGGAGATACTGGGACACCGGGAACTGTTTGAGAAGAACTTTCCGGAAATATATTCCATTACCAAGCGTGAGCTGGCTGCGAAACTGGAGAATGAAACCATCCATGACCGTATATTCGGAAACTGGGTCATTCCACTGGCCACCTTCAGGACACTGGAGACAGTAATTGACGTGCCTTTCAGCTATGCAGAATTGTTTGATACGGCAGTCAGGGGAATACGCAATCAGAATGAACTGGCTCAGGAAAGTTCGGAAATAGCGGACTTCTGGAGTATGCTTCAGGGATTCCAGACTTCAGGGAAATGTATTGAGAAGGCACATTACCGTATAAGGTATATGAAATCCTTCCGTCCGTTGTCTGTCAAGGAAGATATAGAATTTAAGGAGGCACGTCCGATTCTCTATCTGAACACAGCAGCCGTAGCATCACTGTTCAACAGCCGGAATGCAGGTTCCACCTCCAACCGCTCGAACTGGTCCACCATCATGTCGTACCTGAAATCCCATGCTTCATATTTGGGCCTGAAACAGGACAGATTCACCATACTTCTGCCAAGCGGACTTCCTGACTATACCATTGACATTGTGAATGGAGAGCAGGTTAAGAAGGTAAAAGTAAACCGTCCGAAGGCATTATGCTTTGATTATCTCCAGCTGAAGGAGACTTTCGGACTGGATCTTGAAACTGAGGTTGTCGCTGAAGTACAGGACATGAAGGAAGAAATGACTTCCGGACACAAACAATATCCTGAGCAGAAAGGCTTATTTTAATTGAGAATTTACAATAATAAATTATCATCAGAAAAATCCAATCCTTTTAAATGTATTCGTCAAGCAATTATTTACAGTTATCTTTTGGATTTTCAAAACTTAACTCTTATTTTTGTAGAAATCTTGCAAAAAAAGGAGTTAAGTTTATGATTTTAGAGTTTTGTGTCAGTAATTACCTGTCAATAAAGGATGAGTTAAAAATATCCTTTGTTGCAACTGCTCTTAAAGATGTTCTTACCGAGTCAAATGATATGATAACTGTACCCGATACCGGATTATCTGTATTACGGAGTGCAGTAATTTATGGTGCAAACGCTTCAGGAAAATCAAATGTTCTGAAGGCTATTGCTTTTTACAGGCGTTTTATCACGGACTCTTTCAAAAACAGTCAGGCCGGGGAAGCAATTGATGTAGAGAACTTCCGGTTGAATACCACTTCAATGAATGAACCCACTACAATGGAAGCAACTTTTATTGTTGAAGGTTTCACTTACCGTTATGGTTTTGAAGTTGACAGCAAGGCAGTACGTGCCGAATGGCTATACCAGCGGACAAATAAAAAGAGAGCCAAAGAAGTCGAAATATTCTACAGGACAGAAGAAGAAACCACTGTTCATCAGAAAAGTTCTTTATTGATAGAGCTTGTAAACAAGAAAATGGTGCGTGACAATGCTTTACTGCTGTCTACCGGGGCACAATTCAATGAGCCGATAGCAGTCAGTATCCTGCAATGGCTGAATGATATGCATGTGATATTTGGCAATGATGAGGAAAGACTGTGGAAACAGGCTATAAAGTCTATGGATGATGAAAACCTCCGTTTGCGTATTACGAACTTTGCAAAATATGCAGATCTGGGGATAGACAGTATCGTAAAAACAGATAACCGTATCGTTAGTACCCACCGGCAATATGATGATGAGGGAAAAGAAACCAATAGTATAGCTTTTTCATTCAGCAGTAATGAATCGGAAGGTACAATAAAATATTTTTCTTTGTCATATCCCATCATTGATGCTTTGGATAATGGAAAACTTCTGGTTATTGATGAACTTAATTCAAAGCTTCATCCTCTGTTGGTTCGTAAAATCATCAGCCTTTTCAATTCAGCAAAAACAAACCCAAAGGGTGCACAACTACTGTTTACAACTCATGATACTTTCCTATTAAGCGCCGGAATGTTTCGCCGTGACCAGATATGGTTTACACAGAAAAACAGTTTCGGTTCTACTGAAGCGTATTCACTGGTTGAATATAAAGTACGCAGCAATACTCCATTTGAAAGGGATTATCTGTTGGGTAAATATGGTGCAACTCCCATTATCGGTGAAATGGAGAGGGTCTTTAATATGGAGGAATGAGTATGGGAAGACAAACAAAAAAGGACCATCGTACAAGCAGTCTGACCAGAAAGCAGGGAACGAGAAATGTAAAACAGTCGTTTCTCATTGTATGTGAAGGAGTACGTACAGAACCAGACTACTTTAAGGCTTTCCGTATGACAACTGCCACAGTCAAAGCTATAGGTCAGGCAATGAATACTATAAGTCTTGTCAATAAGGCAATCAATATACGTGATACCGAACAAAAGAAGAAGCATTACTATGACCAGTGTTGGGTAGTTTTTGACAAGGATGACTTCCCTGCAAAGGACTTCAATCAGGCAATAACCTTGGCTCGAAAGAATGGTTTTCGTGTTGCTTACAGTAACCAGGCATTTGAGTATTGGTTCTTGTTACATTTTAATCTCTATCGAGGTCCTCTTCATCGCCAGAATTATGCAGATATGCTGTCAAAACTTATAGGATTGCCATATTCAAAGAGTGAAGGATTTGGTGCTGTCATGTATAACAGGCTTTATCACCTGCAATCACAGGCAATAAAGAACGCAAATGTAGTACTTAACGAGGTTTCAAATGGAAATCCTGCCATGGAAGAATCTTCGACCACGGTACATTTATTGGTAGAAGAACTGAACAAATATATTTAAAGAAAAATAAAAAACTATGAATAACATTCAAATATCTAATATACTACGCATTCAGGAAGCAAGCAAACAGGATAAACTTGTAATATTTGTTGGAGCAGGTGTTTCAACGAATTCAGGAGTTCCAATGTGGAGTAAATTAATTGAAAG